>JALVAQ010000169.1 GCA_027011095.1 Bacteroidales bacterium | reverse complement strand
CTGTATCACAGAGAGTATTTATTGCAGAATATTCAATTTTTCCTGAAAGTGCGTAAATTAAGTCTGAATACAAATATTTATAATCATTCTTATTGTCTTTGTTTTCAATAATTAGGTCAATCTCAGTACAGATTTCTGAGATGTTTTTATGTTTTTTCATTTTACGCCTCATGTCTATCTAAATTGGCAGCAACTAATCTCTAAGAATACTTCTCCAGATACATTTTTCGCAGCACCTTTTTATCGATTTTACCCACGCTGGTTTTGGGTATCTCATCCATGGCAATAAACCTGTCGGGGATGGCCCATTTTTCGATGATACCTGCTTCCACGAAGGTCATCATGGTCATGCGGCATTTGGAGTAGGCATTGCTTTCGTCGAACCCCTGTTTATAAGTTACAAAAGCCACCGGGCGCTCGCCCCATTTTTCATCGGGCACTCCAATTACAGCTACCTGATTAACAGCAATACACTGACTGATAATACTTTCCAATTCAAGTGACGACACCCATTCGCCTCCGGTTTTAATAACATCTTTTAACCTGTCGGTGATAACAAAATAGCCATCCTCATCGCGATAAGCAATGTCGCCGGTATGCAGCCAGCCATCTTTCCACAGCTCTTTCGATTTGTTATCTAATTTGTAATATCCCTTTGTAAGCCAGGGAGTACGCACTACAATTTCGCCAACATTTTCTTTGCCTCTCGGTAGTTCCTCCCCTTTTTCGTTCACCACTTTCATTTTAACAAAAGGAACAGGAAATCCTGTTTTGGTAACCACCTGAAGTTTTTCTTCATCGGTAAGATCTTCTTCCATACCCGGTTTAAATGTAGCCAACGACAGAATAGGGGCCGTTTCTGACATGCCATAGCCGGTCATAATGCGAATGTTGCGTTTCATGGCATCCTGTGCCAGACCCTTTGAAAGTGCCGAACCGCCAATAATCACTTTCCAATTGGAGAAGTCAAGTTTTTCGGTGGCAGGGTTTCCAATTACCATTTGCAACACCGTAGGTACGCAATGTGAAAAAGTAACCTTATGTTGTACCAACAGTTTTACAATCATTTCATCATACCTGCCGGGGTAAATTTGCTTAATTCCCATCATGGTAGCCACATAGGGCACACCCCAGGCATGTACATGAAACATAGGGGTAAGCGGCATATAAACATCGGTATAATTAAACGAAACGGGATAACTAAATGCGTTGAAAGCAGCAATTTCGGCCAAAGTATGCAACACCAGCTGACGGTGTGTAAAATAGACTCCTTTGGGATTGCCAGTAGTTCCGGTGGTATAAAACAGCGTAGCAATGGTTTTTTCGTCAAATTCGGGAAACTCAAATTCATCGGATTGGGCAGCCAGCAAAGATTCGTATTCACCTTCATTTTCAAACGATGCGATATAATCATTATCACCATCGCCAATGTAAATCACCTTTTCAACGGTTTCAAATCCGGGTGCCAGTTTTTGCATCAACGGTTCAAAATCTTTATGAACAATCAACACCTTATCCTCAGCATGGTTTATTGTGTATAACATCTGCTCGGGCGACAAACGAATATTAATAGTATGCAAAACCGCTCCCATCATGGGAACTGCAAAATAGTGCTCCAGATAACGGTGACTGTCGTAATCCATTACGGCAATAACATCACCCTTTTTTACACCTAAATTGTTGTACAAATTGGCCAGTTTCTTAATTCTTTGGTAAAACTCCCGATAGGTATAAGTTACCTTATCACGATAGTGGATGGTTTGTTCGGGTGCCCATTCCAGCGGGCGGTCGAGGATGTGCTTTATCAACAGCTGATAATCGTACGAATAATTTGGAAACTGAATCATAATAAATGTATTTTAAATGAATTAATATTTTGCTCTTTCAAACACAAATGTTACACGCTAAACCTATTTTAAAACTTAACAATTTTAACAGGAACACCTTTAACGGTATCGAACAACACACCGGCTTTGTACACCGACACACCCGAGATGGTGCCAAGCTGATCAACAGGGAAAATATCTTTAAACAAGCCCTTACCATCAAAGTCTATTTGGATAATGGTATTTACGGGAGTACGGTAGTAAATTACGTTATTCAACAGCACCTCCATGGGCTTAACTTCCTCAACCGGGAAAGGTTCAATGGAAAATGTTAGTTTATCTCCGGTTTCTGTTTCAAGCAGTTGCTTTTGTTTTACATCTTTTTCAGGCCTCACAATAAAAGTATAATGCACAAACGAAACCCTTTGCTTACCCTGAAACAGTTCAAGGTACTGTTTTTCCATCTGCTGTAATTTTCTGTCCATGTACTCAATCCCGCTTCCGAAGTTAACTTCATGGTAGCCTGTAAGAAGGTTCATGCGCTGTTCGCGGATGGCTTTTATTTGACGTGCAGCATCTTCGGCACGTTCTTCGCCGGTTTTTGCTACCCAATCAGTTTTAAATAAAAACCGCGTAATGGTCATGGTATCGATGGTTATTTTTCGCACTATCGTATCAATCAACTGTTTTTTATTGAACCCGGCATCATAATTAAAACCGGCCACATCGCTGTTTATGATTATTGTTTTTTCAATATTTTTTGTTTCCTGCCTGCGTCCATCATTTTCTATAACACCCATGTTCACCGATTTCAGAGTTCCCAACGAAGTTAACGTTACCATGGGCGGCTTGTCTTCTTTGGAAGCCTTTTCGGAAAAAACCATGTAATAAACTGCCTTTTCGTCGGCAATGGTAAGGGGCATCACTTTAGCATCAACGGCTTTGTAAACCACCTTTTCTTGTTTGATGTAGTTATCCGTACCAAGGTAATTCTCACAATAATCGGCAAAAGGGCCGGGAATCGATTCAATACGTTGTAAATCCACTTCCACTTTAAAAACCGTTGCCGGCAGCGAATAGTACAAACCATCGCCATTAGCAGCAGGGCCTTTGTTAGCCGTAACCACCGTAATTTGGGCAAATGTTGTGAATGAGAGGAGCATAAAACCCAATATCAGGTTTATTTTTATTTTTTTCATAGAGTTCAGTAA
>JALVAQ010000168.1 GCA_027011095.1 Bacteroidales bacterium | reverse complement strand
GGATTTCTTTTATGCTTTATTTAATGCTGAGATTTATTGTTTTAGACGATACCCCTGTCGGGAGTAAATTTTCTTTTAAATAATTTGTGAATGAAAAGGAAATAATTTTATTTTTGCAGCCCGATAATTGCCCAGGTGGCGGAACTGGTAGACGCGCATGGTTGAGGGCCATGTTCCTGTAACGGGAGTGCAAGTTCGATTCTTGTTCTGGGCACAACAGGTAAATGAAGAGTAACCGCTTTGGCTGCTGCTCTTCATTTATGGTTTTTAAGCCCAAGTGGCGAAATTGGTAGACGCGCTACATTCAGGGTGTAGTGGCCGTACGGCCGTGTAGGTTCGAGTCCTATCTTGGGCACTTCTGTTACAAAACCTTTCATGTTATTATGGAAGGTTTTTGTTTTATTCCGCTCACAGTTTGTAAATGTTTTTTGTTTTATTCCACTCACAGTTTGTAACTGTGAGCGGATTTGCAATTATGAGCAAGTTTATAACTTATTCCGGTGGCCATTTAAAATTCATTGCCCCCGGAAAGGTTTGTTCCATTTTCATTTTTAATAGCATCAGTGTTTTAATCATGAGCCGGATGCTTTCTTTTTCAGTTTCAAGATGATGCAAAAGGTAACTCCAGGCGCTTATTGAGCGATTGATACCGATTAACGCCACCCTTGCCGAGCCTTCCGAATCTTTTTGTATCCCTTCAAAAAATTCAGGTTCAGCCTCTTCCTGATTTAAACTCGTAAAAGCCCTCCTTATTTTTATCGACAATTGAAACTCATACCATAAAATTATTTCAACAGCAGCGGCAAGCTTTTGCAGGACTTCCTTATCGGTAATGCCCTGACAGGTTACACGAAACTCTTTTGTTGTTTGATTGTAATGCTGTTTCAGCGTTTCCTCTCGCTGCTTGAACCATTGATATGCTTCGGTGCTATATTTTGAAGCTGCTTTTGTTAACGGGTGTTGCGCTGCTTTGTTGCGAAAAGCTTCATATTCATTCATCGCTTCTTCGGCTTCTTCATCTTCCTCGCTTTTACCGAATATAGGAATAGTAACATCGTCTTCCTTAACAACCGGTTCGTCATAAAGGTCTTCAACTTCCTCTATTATTTTATGTATCCGATTCCAAAAAGATTTGTTTCGTTCTATCGACTGTTCCTGCTCTTTCTTTTTGGCAATATCTTCTTTTATAATGTTTTCGGTGGCAAACAGCCGGCATTTGTCAGTATAAATACATCGTTCGCACCACCTGTCGCAATAATTATAAATTCCCGGTACAAAATTGCCCTCCGGTTCTTTTGGGTAATCTTCACTGTGCATGTTTTTGATGTTGTAGGGGTTAAGAAAAGCCCAAATTTAGATAAAATCAATTAAATGGATGTTTATCAATTTTGTTTCCGGCTTAATTGCGTTACCTGCTTGCGGTTTGCAATTGTGTCTTTATGTTTCCCGCTCACAGTTTGTAACTGTGAGCAATCAAACCACATGCCTACTTTTATTTTGTAATAAAAACGTAAAAGGGATTAACTTCGTTGATTCCATTAGGATTACCCGGCGCTAACTAAATACTTATCTCACAGTTTGCAACTGTTAGCAACCAAACTTCATTTATAATAAAAACAAAAACCCACAACAGTAGTTGTGGGTTTTTTCCTTTCTGCCGGCTTGCCTGCGGCATGCAGGCAGGTTGCGGAGAGTGAGGGATTCGAACCCCCGGACCCCGTGAAGGGTCAATGGTTTTCAAGACCACCGCATTCGACCACTCTGCCAACTCTCCGCGGCAAAAGTAAAATTTTTTTGTTTCCACATGAACCCCTGTATAAATTTTTTTTGTCTTCTTTTTGACGGCCATTTTTTGTGGCGCATTTTCCTGTATCTTTGTGCTTTATTTGAAATTATGAAACGATTCTTATCAATATTTTTTTTGTCGTTATTAATTAGCGGACAATTGTTTGCAGGTAATCTGCGTGCCTATTTTTCCTATGCCGTTTTTAACATCCCTTTTGCCAAACCTTATATCGAAACTTACTTGTCGGTTAATGGCAGTAGTGTTAAATACATCAAATCCGATGATGGAAAATGGTATGGAACCCTCAATATTCAGGTTGTGTTCTCAAAAAACGACAGCATTGTAAACTTTAATAAATATCAATTAACCAGCCCTCCGCTTGATGACACCACACTGTCGCCATTAAATTTTCTGGATGTGCAAAGGTATTCATTGTCGGGTGGTACCTATTCAATGCAGCTAACCATTAAAGATGATAATAGTAACAACGACCCTTTTGTTTCCAATACGCAGGTAAGCATTGATTTTGCAAATGACACGATTGCTTTTTCCGATATCGAGTTGGTAGCCGATTTTAAGCAAACCCAAAAGAAATCAATTTTGGCGAAAAACGGCTATTCCATTCTTCCTTACGTGTTTAACTATTATCCCGAATCCGTTAGAAAGCTTTCGTATTATGCCGAAGTTTATCATCCCGACACTACATCCGACAACAATCCTTTTATACTTTATTCCTATATCCGTCCTTACGAAATAGACAAAAAACTGGATCGTTATTTTAAAATAAACCGAATGAACCCCAAACCGGTATCGCCTCTTTTAAAGTCGTTTAATATTTCGGAACTGCCCAGCGGCAACTATTTGCTGGTTCTTGAAGCCCATGACAAAAACAACAACATTATTGCAGAAAAACAATTATTTTTTCAGCGTTACAATCCAAGTGTGCAGTTTAGTTTAAACACCCTGCTCGCTGTTGATGCCGACAACACTTTTGCCGGACATATTAATAACAGAGATACTTTGGTTCAGTACATTAAATATACCTTTCCCGTATCCACCGATTTTGAGCGGAAATATGCCGAAGGGCAGCTTGCATCAGCCGATATGGCCACTTTGCAGAAGTATTTTCTCAACTTTTGGGTTACACGAAATAAAAACAATCCCGAGCAGGCCTGGATAGATTATAAACATATGGTTGATTATGCCAATAAAAAGTTTAAATCTGTTTCTTTAGATGGATATCAAACTGACAGGGGAAGGGTGTTCCTGCAATACGGACAGCCCAATGTGGTTTCGGAAAATTATACTGAACCGGCTGCTTACCCTTATGAGATATGGCATTATTACGAATTAAACGGTCAACACGATATAAAGTTTGTTTTTTATACTCGTGATATTGTTACAAACGATTTTCAGCTGATTCATTCAAATGCTATTGGTGAACTGGCCAATAACAAGTGGCAATACATTATCTATAAAAGGATTTCTTATCCTTTGAATGTTGTTGATCCTGTGAATATGAAAGATACCTGGGGAACACATCCAAACGATTATTACTATCAACCGCGTTAGTGTTTATGTCGTGGCTTTTATCAACGCCTTTTTAAATGACTATTTATTTATTTTTGATGGAATTGACAATAGTTTTAATTTATATTTGTCGCTTTATCAAAGGTGACTCATTTTGACAAAAGTAGCGGTTGTAATATTAAATTTTAATGGCAGGAAATTTCTTGAGGAATTTCTCCCTACGGTAATCGTCCGAAGCAAGAATGCGGCTGAAGTCTGGGTGGCCGATAACCGGTCAACCGACGATTCGGTTTCATTTATGCGTAAAAACTTTCCTGATGTAAACCTTATTATAAACGATGAAAACGGAGGTTTCTCAAAAGGATATAACGATGCCCTTGCCAACATTAAGGCTGAATACTATGTGTTGCTGAATTCGGATATCGAAGTGTCTGAAAACTGGATTCAACCCGTAATTGATTTAATGGATGCCGACAAAACCATTGGTGCATGTCAACCAAAAATTTTAGCTTATCACGATAAAGAAAGCTTTGAATATGCCGGTGCTGCCGGAGGTTTTATCGATAAACACGGGTATCCTTTTTGCCGGGGCAGGGTGTTTCAGGTGTTGGAAAAAGACCACGGGCAATACAACGATGCAACTGAAGTGTTTTGGGCTACGGGTGCCTGCATGTTTGTAAGGTCGGAGGTGTATCACCAAATGGGTGGCCTCGATGAAGACTTTTTTGCACACATGGAAGAAATCGATTTTTGCTGGCGCTTAAAAAACAACGATTACAAAGTTATGGTTTGTCCCAAATCGGTTGTCTATCACATCGGAGGCGGCACGCTTCCAAAAAGTTCGGCACGCAAAACCTATCTTAATTTTCGTAATAATTTTTCGCTTCTATATAAAAACCTCCCCTCCAACAGGCTTTTTAAGGTACTGGCTTTAAGGTTGGTACTTGACGGGTTAGCAGGGGTTAAGTTTTTAACCGAAGGACACTTTGGCGATTTTTTGGCCGTTATTAAAGCACACTTTTACTTTTACAAAAATCTGGGTAATCTTAAAAGAAAGCGTAAAGCTTTAACACAAAAACAGGTTTCACTGATTTATCAGGGCAACATTGCCATGGATCACTATTTAAGAGGGGTAAAATATTTTTCGCAGCTGGATAAAACCCGTTTTTCCAAATAAGATGAGTTTGTTTAAAGTTAACTTGATGATAATATTTTACCAACAGTTCAAATAAAAGACTTTAAATAAGTTCGATTTAAAAAATCCGTTTGGTAAAAAACTCAATGGCAAGCCTGTACGACTCGAGGCCGAAACCCATAATGCTTCCAATACAAGTAGTGCCAATCAGCGATTTATGTCTGTACTCTTCGCGTGTTAGCAAGTTGCTGATGTGTACCTCAACCACTGGAATATCAATGGATCTGATGGCATCGGCAATGGCAACGGAGGTGTGTGTATATCCGCCTGCATTTAAAATAACGGCGTTTACTTCAAGATTGGCATCCTGCAATCGGTTAATAATTTCACCTTCAATGTTCGACTGAAAGCTGCTTAATTTATGTTGAGGATAGGTTTTTACAATCTCTTCCATATAGTCGTCAAACGACAAATCACCGTAAATTCCGGTTTCTCTTTCTCCCAACAGGTTTAAGTTGGGGCCGTTAATTATCAATATATCCATAGTGGGCTTTTGGGGACAAAAATAGTGAATTAAACCATGCGCAAATAATGAAAGAAAAAACTGTGATACACGAGTTCTATCCCTGCAAATAAAAGGTCATGGCAAAGGCCACTGCAATACCGAGTATGGCACCAACAAGGACTTCAATACGGGTGTGCCCCAGCAGCTCGCGCAGGTTTTCCTGATGGAGTTTGTTTTCGAGTATTTGATTTAACGATTTGGTAATCCGGTTTAACACCCCGGCCTGTTTGCCTGCGGCGCGCCTGATTCCTGCTGCGTCGTGCATTACAATAATGGCAAAAACAGCCACAATGGCAAACAGGGTTGACGAAAAACCATGCGTAATGCCAACAGCAGTGGCAAGCGATGTAACGGTAGCCGAATGGGAGCTTGGCATACCGCCGGTTTCCCACATGCGTTTTAACACAACCTGCTTGTCAACTATTAACGAATTAATAACTTTGTAAAACTGTGCCAGAAACCAGGCTATGGTTACCACATCCAATATCCTATTTCCAAATATAAAGCCGCTACCTGTCATTATACTCCTTTAGGTTGATAAAACACAAAAGTAATCAAGTTTGGAATGTAGTAAACGGATGCCGTAAAATATAATTACATGACAGAAGTGAGAATAAAAGCCTTTGACAGCGTTACCTGAAAACATTTTTTTCTATTTTTGTCGTCTGATTCACAACAGGGGTGCCTTAACATTGCGGGCTGAGAACAAACCCTTTGAACCTGATCCGGGTAATGCCGGCGCAGGGAAAAGAGCAAGTATCAATTTTTTACCCGTAAGCTTATCTCTGTTGATTTAATATTTTAAATCAAATTCGGTTATGGTAAAAAAAATAGCTCTTTTTTCGGTATTAATTGCGCTCATGCCACTTTTTATGGTTGCTCAAAGTGCTGTTGACGGCACGGTTTTAAATGGCAAAACAGGACAGCCTCTTTCGGGAGCTACTGTTAAACTTGATGGCTATTCAACTGCTTCGGGCAGCAATGGTGGTTTTAAGTTTAACAGCATAAAAGCCGGCAGACATCATTTGGCTGTTTCGTATGTGGGTTTTGCCGCATTTGATACCGCCTTTACCACATCAGCCGGTATAAATATTACGGTAAAATTAAAACCTGTTTCCTATTTTAGCGAAGAGGTAATTGTTTCGGCCTATCGTGCCGGAGCCGAAACCCCTTCATCGCATACCAACCTGAGTCAAAAACAGATTGCAAAGCAAAATCTTGCTCAGGATTTGCCCTATTTACTGGCACAAACACCATCGGTTGTTGTAAGCTCCGATGCGGGTACAGGCGTTGGGTACACCGGAATCAGAATACGTGGAACCGATTTAACAGGCATCAATGTAACCCTTAACGGAGTGCCGGTTAACGATCCTGAATCAGGTACCGTTTATTTTGTTGACCTGCCCGATTTGGCTTCCTCCACCGAGAGTATGCAAATACAACGTGGGGTGGGCACTTCAACCAATGGCGCTGCTGCCTTTGGAGCCAGCATCAACATAAAAACCGATGGCTTTGCCGACAATCCGTACGCCGAATATGCTTTTTCGGGAGGTTCGTTTAACACCTTTAAAAACACGGTGAAGTTCGGAACCGGAATTATGGACGGTAAATGGAATTTTACCGGAAGAGCTTCGGTTATCTCATCAGACGGCTATATCGATCGTGCTACATCTAACCTTAAGTCAGCCTATTTTGCCGGTGGATATTATGGCAAAAAAGATATTGTAAAAGCCATTGTAATGTTGGGAAAGGAAAAAACCTATCAGGCGTGGTACGGAGTTCCCAAAGACAGTCTTGAAACAAATCCTACCTATAATCCTGCCGGTGAAATGTACGACAACAACGGCAATTTTTTGGGATATTATAACAATCAAACCGATAACTATATTCAAAACTACTACCAGTTGCACTATGCCCACCGTTTTTCCTCCTGGCTCAACCTCACTTCGGCATTGTTTTATACCAAAGGAAAAGGTTATTACGAAAGTTATAAAAACAACCAAAAGTTTTCGAAGTATGGCATGGCCGACACCATCATTGGAAACGACACCATTAACCGTACCAATCTGATACGCCAAAAATGGCTCGACAACGATTACTACGGTATAATAATGACTTTAAACTATCAAAAAAACAATTTTAAAATGAATATCGGTGGAAGCTGGAATCAGTACAATGGCGACCATTACGGAAAGGTGGTTTGGGCACAGGTGGCCAGGTTGGGCGATCACGACAGAAACTGGTATTTTAATAACGGGATTAAAACCTATTACAACCTCTTTGCCAAAGGGCAATACAGCTTTACCAAAACCCTGAGCCTGTATCTGGATTTACAGTATCGGCATATAAACTATGCTATTGACGGCACCCACGACGACCTGACCGATTTTATACAAAATCATCAATACAACTTTTTTAATCCAAAGGCAGGTGTAGTTTACAAGCTGACGGATGCTAATGTGTTGTTTGCCAGCGTGGCTGTTGCTAATCGCGAGCCGTCACGTTCCGATTTTCGTGATGCTGATGAAGGGGCTACAGTTTTACCCGAACGATTAATCGACTACGAACTGGGATACAATTTTAATGGAAAACGAGTGGTTTTTAACGCCAACGCCTTTTACATGGATTACAAAAATCAGCTGGTTTTAACGGGTAAAATAAACAACGTAGGGTCAGCCATTAGAACCAATGTGGCAAAAAGTTTCAGGGCAGGTATTGAACTTTCGGCGGCGTTACAGGTTACCGACTGGTTTAACTGGAACCTTAACTTTACATACAGTCAAAATAAAATTAAAGATTTTACCGAGTATGTTGATAACTGGAATTATTGGGATGACCCCGATAACCAGCCTTTGCAGTACGAAAAAAAGCTGGGCACCACCGACATCTCATTTTCGCCTGATATTGTCGGCTCAAGCAATCTTGCTTTTACCTTTGCAAAACATTTAAAAGCAAACCTTGTTTCAAACTATGTGGGTCGTCAGTATATTGATAACACTTCAAGCAGCCAGCGCAGCCTCGACCCTTATTTTATAAACAACGTAAAATTAAACTATACCTGGTATCCGGGATTTGTAAAGTCGATTGACTTTTTACTCAGCCTGAACAATATTTTTAATAACAGGTACGAAACCAATGCCTGGGTTTACCGTTATGTTTACGGAGAAGAGGAGTATGAGATGAACGGCTATTTTCCGCAGGCCGGTTTTAATGTATTGGGTGGTGTTGTGGTTAAGTTTTAAGCAGGAAAGTATCCGTTTTTACCGGTTACGTTTTTTGTATAGCCTGTGGTCTTTGTCGGAGAAACCATACTCGTAGTTTAAGCACTTGTTGGGACCTTTAAATTTACAACCTCCTTTGGTGAAGTTAATTTTTATAGAGCCGTAAATATCCATGCCGTTGAGGTCGGCCATGCCGAGATAGGTGCCCAAACGCTCGGTGCCTATGGTAAAATAGAGGAAGCGAATTGCAAGGCCTACTCTGGTATATTTGTAGTTGTAAACCGAAACAGGAACACTTACTTCAAACCATTTGG
This sequence comes from Bacteroidales bacterium, assembly GCA_027011095.1. GTDB lineage: Bacteria > Bacteroidota > Bacteroidia > Bacteroidales > F082 > B16-G9. Next base: position 1,326 of record JALVAQ010000168.1, on the reverse strand, counting down.
TCTCAAATCGAGGAGATAGGGCCACCACTGCATTTCGGCGTAAAGTATATTTATAAAGCTGAATGGGATGTATCCAGTAGGCGTTCAGGTAAATATTTTTAACAATATAAAAGTCAGCCTGTAAACTGGCTGCTGTAGGCAACCCCACTTTAAAGCTGTCACCTTTGTAGGAGCCGTCGCTTGTACCGTAAAAAATGTTGCTTAAATCGCCCATAAAACTGTTCACGCTATGAAAGCTCAATGTGTCAATACTTGGCCAGTAGGCCGAAACATTTTCAAAGCCGTGTAGTTGCGTGTTGTATTTATAATTTACCCTTCCGATGTCGAGCAACGAAAAACCAACACGGTAAACATATTCGTTATAAGGCTTTTCGCAGGGTCGTACATGATAATGCTTGATGATGTCGTTGCGTTTTTTTGAATACACAATACCCAGGTCGATACCAAGTCCCGAACCTTTTACTGTGGGCGAAACTCCAAATGTGTTATCATCGTAATTTACCGGAAACGAATAGCCTAAATCGGCATTTACATTAAGAAAATTTACCGTTGAATCGTCGAGGATAATATAATCGCCGTTTTTAATTGAGCCTGATATACCACCCAGCCCATACAATGGTTTTACAGTAATTCCGGCTGTTAATTGTGTCCGGTTGTATTTAATGATATCGTAGGCATAAGTAAGCCCCAGCTCAATCCATACTGACGACCCCATATCAAAGTTGTAATCACTAAACCGGATGTCGTGAAGCGGACTATAATCCAACCCTTCGTAGCTTACCACCGGAATCTCCCATGGAATTCTGTTTCCCGAAGTAAAAAATCGCACGGCAGTTGATATGGCAAAACCATGCCGTCCGGTATAATACATCGCCGAAGGCCCTTGTGCCCGTACGCTTACCTGGGCAAATTTAAGATCGTGGTTATCGTAATAGGTAAAGTTGTTGTTGTCATCCCCATACACCGGCAACTGGTCTGAACTTTTAAAAAACAGGTCGTATATGGTAGCGTCTTTTTTAGGAATGTATGCAAAATTGTTACGGGCAAAAAGTGATCCCGAGGCGAGGTGTATGTCGAAAAATATTTTCGATTGATTGATGTTGCCCGGATTTGATAGTGCCGACAACGACCCTGCATAGTTGCCCATGGTAAGGCCCAGCATCTCCTGAGCTTTTGCCGATTTAAGGTTAACAAAAGTCAGTAGCGCTGCTAAAGCACTAAAAAACATGTATTTAATAAAATGATTCAAATATATTTTCCGCTGTACCTAAAAAGAACGCCAAATTTAATTATTTGGTTTGCTCCTGCAATAAAATTATTAAAAAT
>JALVAQ010000167.1 GCA_027011095.1 Bacteroidales bacterium | reverse complement strand
AAGCTCTCCTGTTAAACCGGTCAGGTCTCCTGATATTACTTCAACACTTTTTCCTTTAATCCATTCAATGTTATCCGGTTCTTCCGGCTCAATTTCCTCAAGAAAATAACGGATGGCTTCAATTTGCTGGACGGGTATGGGCACTGCTTTTCCTTCAAAGGTAATGTATCTGACAAGATGTGGATTTTGTAATACTTTATAATAGTCTTTCTGCTCAATGTGTACAAAAACATAGGAACGAAAAAGAGGTTCTTCAACCCATTTTTTCCGGTCGCTCCACTGTTTAAGTCTTTTTATCAAAGGCAGGTAGTGCTCAATATTTTGGTACTGCAACTCAAGCGCTGCCTTTTTTTCTGCCCGCGAACGGGCATAAACAGCATACCAGTTTTTTGTTTTATGGCTGTGGGACATCCTATTTCAAAAATGAATGGTAATCTCCTTTTAAACCGATCGGTTTGCCGGAACGTATATCGTGAACAATATTTATGGAGTTTCTTGATTCAGAAACCCTAAAGCCTGTTCCGTTTAATATGGACTGATAGCTAACGGTATGCAAATCGGTAAAGCCACCCGAAAACTCCAATTCTTCTTTGTCAATGGTGATCGACCGGTAGGTGGGTAACCCTTTTTCGGTAGCCTGTTTTGGCAGGTCGTTTTTATCTAAGCTTAAAAACCATTTTACATTGGCTTTTTTAAGCTGAAGTAGTCCGGCAGCTTTATTTTCCTGCATAACATGCACGGTGTTGCCCTTTACCTCACCAAATATCCAGCTTAGCATATCAAAAAAATGAATACCAATATTGGTAACAATGCCCCCTGATTTGGAAACATCACCTTTCCACGAATAAAAGTACCATTTTCCCCTTGAGGTAATATAAGTTAATTCAATATCGTGAATTTTATTATCAGGCAGATTGTCAAATTTTTCTTTCAAAGCAACAATTGACGGATGATGCCTTAGTTGCAGAATATTATAAATATTTTTACCTGTTTCTTTTTCAATCTCTTCAAGCCCGTTGATGTTCCATGGGTTTAGCACAAGGGGTTTTTCGCAAATCGCACTGGCATTGTTTCGTAATGCCATTCTGATGTGTGAATCGTGAAGGTAGTTTGGTGAACAGATACTGACAAAATCAATTGATGAGTTTCCTCCTTTTCTTCGCAGCTTATCAAGGTGACGGTCAAAGCGTTCAGGCTCGGTAAAAAAATCTGCCTGCGGAAAATAGCTGTCCATAATACCCACACTGTCAAACGGATCTAAAGCGGCCGTTAGCCTGTTACCAGTTTCCTTTATGGCTTTCATGTGCCGTGGTGCAATGTACCCGGCAGCTCCGATTAAGGCAAAATTTTTCATCACAATGAATTGGTATAAACCCTTTTAAATCTTATTAAACAACCGTTTAAAAAATGATTTCTTTTTGGTAGGCTTGTCGTCGGTATAGTAACCATAGCCGTAACCATATCCATACCCATATCCATAACCGTAGCCATATCCATACCCATATCCATACCCATATCCATATCCATAGCCACCTTTAAGGTTAATATCGTTAACAACTATGTACATTTTCATGCCTCTCTCTTCAATACTTTGAACAATGGAAGCAAACACTTTTTTGTTGGTGAGGTTTTGACGTACCAAATAAATGTTCACATCACAATGTTCCATCAGCAGATAGGCATCGGTAACAAGCCCCACGGGAGGTGTATCAATAATAATATAGTCGTAGCGTTCGCGAAGTTCGCTAAACAGTTCTGCTGTTTTTTCGGAAGCAATTAACTCGGCAGGGTTGGGTGGAACCGGACCGGCAAGGATGATATCAAGGTTTGGTATTCTTACCGAAGGCTGTATAATATCTTCAATAGTAGCTTTATTAATAAGGTATGAGGTTAACCCGACGTTGTTCGATATTTTAAAGTCCTGGTAAATTTTCGGTTTACGTAAGTCAAACCCCAACAGCACGGTTTTTTTACCATATTGAGCATACACACTGGCAAGGTTCATCGAAACAAAGGTTTTACCGGCACTAACCATGTCGGCAGTAACCATAATGGTTGTTTTTTCCTGCCCTTTAACCAAAAACTGAATGTTGGTTCTTAAGGACCGGTACGACTCGGCAATACTCGATTTTGGCGATTCTGCAACAACCAACTGAGTTTCCTTATCGGAATGAAGCAGTTGTCCGATAATGGGAAAACTTGTTACCGACTCAATGTCTTTTTTGTCGATAATTTTATCGTTCATGTAATCTTTACCAAGCACATAAATTACCGGGAAAACGAGTCCTAAAATTAAGGCAATCAAATAATTCAGCCCTTTTTTAGGAAATGTCTGTTCGTTTAATTCTTCACGTGCAACATCAATAATTTCATTGTCAGGCATGTTGGAAGCCTTGGTAATTTGTGCTTCCGACCTCTTTTCCAAAAGAAAAGTGTAAACGTTGTTACTTAAATCAAATTTGCGTTTGTAATTAAACAGCTCTCTTTCGGTAACAGGTAATACACTTGCTTTACCCGATAACTTTGCAAGTTGCTTATTAACCTCTGCCAACGACTGATTGGAGTTGTGAATAATGTTGTTAATATTTTCAAGAATTGCATTTTTAGTGCTGGTAATTTGGCTGTTAAGGCTGATAACTGCCGGGCTTCGTTCGGTTGATGCCAACAACTGCATCGACTTTTCGTTGTAAAGATTAATTAGCTGGCCCACCAACTGGTTTAAAATAGGGTCGTCAATACCCATGGCAGAAGGAGCCACCAGTTTGTCGAGGTTGTTTTTATTTTTAACAATATAGTTTTTAAGGTTTTGATAGTAATTGGCTTTCACCATTAATTCGGCTTTTTGTTTTTGCAAATCGTTTAAGTATTCAAAAAGCTGTTGCGACTGGAAACTGATATCCATCATTTCGTTGGCTGAACGAAACTTTTGTAATGCCAATTGAGCCGAATTTAATGAGTCGGAAATTACATCAAGCTGGCTATCAATAAACCGAATGGTGTTTTCAGCAATTTGATTCTTTTTTTCAAGGCTTTGTGAAAGGTATTCTCTTGTT
>JALVAQ010000166.1 GCA_027011095.1 Bacteroidales bacterium | reverse complement strand
GATCTACATAGTACATTGGCAAACCTCTACTCACATAATTAATCAGGCTTGCCGCCGGATATACAGCCATTGAAGTGCCGATTACAATAAAAATATCAGCAGTTTTTGCAATTTCAACAGCCTTCTCAAACATGGGAACAGACTCACCAAACCAAACAATGTGCGGCCTTAGCTGCGAACCTTTTTCACACAGGTCGCCCATTTTTAATTCCCAATCATTAAGCTCATATATCAAGGTTGAATCCACAGTACTTCTGGCCTTTTTTAATTCACCATGTAAATGATATATATGCGATGAGCCGGCACGTTCATGTAAATCGTCCACATTCTGGGTAATTATTTCAACCCGATACTTCGATTCAAGTTTTACCAACGCAGTGTGGCCGGTATTGGGCATTGCGTTAAACAACTTTTTCCTTCTTTCGTTGTAAAAATCCATTACCATTTGCGGGTTATGTTGCCAGGCATAAGGAGAAGCCACCTCTTCAACCCGGTGTTTGCGCCACAAACCATTGTTGTCTCTAAAAGTATTACATCCGCTTTCGGCACTTATACCGGCACCGGTTAAAACAACTATTGTCTCCATATTGTAAATGTTTTTTTACAAATATAAAGAAGAATCCCCGATTCATGGCTGAAACAGGGATTCTGGCAAGGCGGATATGGCAAGGACGCCATAAATATAAAGGATTAAAGGAAAAAGGATTTCTTATTAATGATGGTGTACAGCCTTAAATGTTCATTGTCAATCGTTTCGAAAAAATACACTTTGTCCCCTTTTATAAAGACTTTGGCGTTTTCCCTGTTGGCAGAGCCTTCAAAAAGGCCAAACTGCCTGATGTCTTCAATTGAATAGGTTGTATTTATTTCCATTTTACTTCATTTTTATCTTATACCCGTCTTTGGAGCATATGGGACAATATGAATCTTTTACTATTGAGATGTATCCACAACGTTCGCATTTGTAATATTTAGTGCGCCGTACCTTTTTCTTTTCTGTGGCAGTATTTCGTAAACTTAAATTAAACATTAGCCTGATATATTAAATTGATTGAAGTGTAAGAATCAAGTGTTGTGCCAAGAATAGCAGACAATTATAAATTATTATGTAAATATCTTATTATTAATGGTTAATACCTGTAATTTATTTTTATTTTCAATAAATACAGGATTTAATTTTTGTTTTCGTTTCATTTTATTAACGTTATTGGATAGTGTTTCCGAAATCGTAACTACCTATTTGCATCATTTTAACTCTGCCATTGTAAGCCATAAGGATAGCAGCTAATTCCTATTTTGATGTGCTAACTAATATAGAGACATGTTGCAAATATCTTTATCTTTGCATAAAAAAACAGCATCATGCAAGCATTTAAGCCATACACCTATACAATAGATGAATTGACCTCAAGAGCCAAATCAATTGTTGCGGAAGAATTGAGCAAAACAGACAGACTCAGTGCCTTAAAAACAATACTGGGGGTTATCGATTTAACAACTCTAAGTGGCGATGACACCAACCAAAAAGTTAAATCGCTTTGTGCAACAGGCATCCGATTTAAACACGAAAAGCTTGGAATTCCGCAGGTGGCAGCCATATGTGTTTATCCTGTATTTGTTCCATTGGTAAAAAAGGAACTGGAAGGAACGGATATCAGAACAGCCTCAGTAGCAGGTGCTTTTCCCAGTGGACAGTCACCGTTGGAAATACGGGTTGCCGAAGTTGACTGGGCAGTAAAACACGGTGCCGATGATATTGACATGGTTATCTCACGTGGTAAATTGTTAGAGGGTGAATATGACGACATTTTTGAAGAGGTTCAGGAAATTAAAGGTGTTTGCGGCAACGCTCATTTAAAAGTTATACTGGAAACAGGAGAGTTAAAAACAGTTGAAAACATTAGAAAAGCCTGCGAACTTGCACTAATGGGCGGCGCCGACTTTTTAAAAACATCCACGGGAAAAATACAACCGGCAGCCACTCCCGAAGCCTTTTTAATAATGCTGGATACCATTAAAGAGTTTAACAAGCTTACCAAGGGCACCAAAATCGGCATCAAACCTGCCGGGGGAATTTCCACTCCCGATGAAGCATTGGTTTATTACGCTTTGGTTAAAAATGTTTTGGGTGAGGAGTGGCTAAATAAAAACCTGTTTAGAATTGGCGCCAGCCGCCTCGCCGGAAAAGTATATGATGAAATTATTGAGCTTTCAACGGTTTAGCACACCAACGCTTGGAAAGATCGGTTGAAAGTGTACAGAAAAACTAAAATATTTAACAGATGAAAAAGATACTATTTCTAACATTAATTGTTTTTGTTTTGTTGTTTAAAGGCCTGCCGGCACAAACAACACTGGACACAGCCGTCAACTTCCACGTTAAAACAATTGATGGAGATGCCATTTGGTTATTCGATTTGCTGGACAACGACAATAAAATTGTAGTAATTGATTTCTTTTCTACCTCTTGTGGCTCGTGTCAGCTTTACGCTCCCGACTTTCAGGCCAGTTACGAGGACTTTGGCTCCAACAGCAGCAATGTTTACTATATGGGAATTAACTGGGGAGCTGACAATCAGGCGGTAAGAACATTTGACAGCACGTACAATTTGACCTATCCAACCGTTAGTGGAACCCAGGGTGGAGGCAATGGTGTTTTTACCAATTACAACATACTCTCTTATCCAACAGTTATTGTTATTGTTCCCGAAGACCACCTTATTGTAAATCAGGAAATAGTTCCTCCTGTTCGCGACAGTATTAATCAGGCCGTTATGGCTGCCGGAGGTATTATGGTTGGTGTAAACGAAAACAGCACCTCTTTAAAAGATGTACGAATTTTTCCCAATCCGGTTCTAAACAAAACTTTAGTCAGGTTGCTGTTAGACAAGCCGGAACCCATATCCATAAAGGTTTTTGATATAATGGGAAGAGAAAGATTTTCCTTACCGGCGACTTTCTATTCCAACTCAGATGTAAAAATTCCACTTGATTTGAGCAACCTGAAAAATGGAGTTTATACTGTATATATTACTATCGGCAAGCACCATACTACTC
>JALVAQ010000165.1 GCA_027011095.1 Bacteroidales bacterium | reverse complement strand
ATCTTATCAGACAAGCATCAAAATGATATATGCAAAATATTGACAAAAGTAATAACTGATAAAAAAAGCCACCATCAAAAAAGAGGTGACTTTTTACCTGTTAAATATTTACGCACTACAAATTATATTTTTTTATTTTGGCATTTACCATCCCACAATGGTAATACCCACCGTCCAGGGATTAAGTTCGGGGCCACGGTCTTTTTGAAAAAAGCGGTTGATACCATAGGTTGCAAACACATTAAGCCAGCCATACCCAATTCCAACTCTGGCATCAAATTTAAAAGGCGACTGGTAAAAGCTGCTGTAATTTTTAACAATATTTCTGCTGTTACGGTCAGGGGTGCGATACACCTCAAATCCGGGAATCCCGGTAGCCGGGTCGGTTAGCCGATACTCTTTATCGGCTTCATTAAAATAGACTTTTGTGTGCGAAGTTACCCTAACGCCTGCAACTCCACCTATGGTAAAATGAAAGCGATGTTGCGTGTTGGCGATTCCCGTTTGAAATTCAAACAAAACCGGCACCGTAATGTACATGTTGGTCAATTTGGTCTTTCGTACAGAAACACCTTCAATATAATACCCTTCAATGCCTGAAGTGCCGTTTACCAGCTTGGTTTTATTACTGAAAAAATAGTTGTTCCACGACATTCCCAGTCCGGTAAGCATACCCACCGTACGCTGTTTGTTAAACGGAATATTTTGCTCCCAGAGGTTTAAATTTACTGCAATTGATTTTTCGTAAATCAGATTCAGATAATCGTTTTCTTTCCCCCAGCCGGTATTAAAATCGGGAGTAACATAGCCGTTTATTCCCAACTCAACACCGCCCCAATGGCCATTAAATCTGGGTTCATCAACGCGTTCCCACTGAACATTTCCATCGTCGTTTACCTTTAACTGATGACCGCCAATACGAACAGTAACCGTATCTCCGTCAACTACTTCCACATCAATGCTACCCACTTTCACCTTTGTGGTATCATTATAATCGTTACCGTTAACCACAACTCCCGTCGAAGGACTTGAGATTACCATGTGAGTTCCGTTTTCAACAGAATCAAGATTCCACTCCTCGGGGTCACCCTTAAATTTTACATCGGCGGCACCTGTAGTTCGATAATCTATTTTATGGATAACGTTAACATAAACCGATGAAGCACCGCTGGCAACAATGGCAACGGTATCGGCAGCAAGCTCTTTTGCTGTGTAGTCGGCTGCCCCGCTGGCATTTATACGCTGCACGCCGGCTTTTCCTGCTAGCTCAACCGAGGAGGCACCCGACACATCGGCATCAATGGTTTTATAATCAAGGGTTAACTCCACATCGGCGGCACCACTGGCAATTATTTTCAGGTTTTCACCTTTAAAGGTAGCTCCTTCGGTTGTTACATCGGCAGCCCCCGAAACATGCAACTTTTTAAGTACGGGAGTGGTAACATAAAATTTTAAATTTTCGTGGTTTTTAAGTTTGATGTTGCTGTAGGTAATCGTCAGGGTTTCTCCTTTAACATTTACATGAATCGCGTCCTGAATTCGTTCGGGAGCTTTCACCACAACAATGTAGTCATCTCCTTTTATCAGGGTTACATCGGAAGCACCACTTACTTTAATGGCCGAAAAGGGTTTTACGAGGACTTTTCGCTTTACGGTGTTATTTTGTCCGAAAGTGAATATGGCTGCTACAAGCAAGATAATCGTTACAAAACTTTTTTTCATAATTACTGTTTTTTTTAAGTTTGTTTAAATCTGTTTTCGGAAATAAGACGGCAGGGCACTTAAAAAAGTTACAGCAACGAAAAAAAAGGCTTAAACAACATCCATCAAAACCATGTGATAAATGTAGAGGCAGTTTCCAGTCAGTGTTTTGTTAAGGTCAGCAAAACGTACTACTTTCGAAACAAAAACCTTCCTTTTATGTTTTTACCAACCCATTTTTCGTTATGGACGGCAATTTTTCCGTTGACAATAACGTATTCGGGCGAACCGGTTATTTTAAACCCTTCAAATATATCGGAATCGCAGTGCATGTGATGGTTTTGCGTGGATATGGTTTTCTCTGTATCGGGATTCCAAATTACGATATCGGCATCAGCACCTTGAGCAATAATACCCTTTTGAGGATAGATTCCAAAAATTTTAGCCGGATTGGCAGAAGTGATTTGCACAAATCTGTTCAGGCTGATTTTTTGTCCGGCAACACCATAGGTATATAACAGTTCCATACGATGTTCAACTCCGCCTGCTCCGTTGGCAATTTTTCTGAAATCGTTCATTCCTTCCCGCTTTTGCGCCATGGTAAACGGACAGTGGTCGGTTCCAACGGCTTGAACCATGTTGTTTTCCAATGCATCCCACAACGCTTTGTTATCCATTGTTTTCCTGAGTGGCGGGCTTAATACAAAAGGTGCTGTTTGCTCAAAATCACCCTCATATTTCGAATCGTCCAGCAGCAGGTATTGCGGACAGGTTTCGGCATAAACCTTCTGTCCGTTTTGCTGTGCAGTATGGATATGATGCAGCGATTGCCGTGATGAAACATGAACTATATACAAAGGGCAACGGGCTTCGGCAGCAAAATCAATGGCTTTTTTTACCGCATCGGCTTCGGCCTCCGGCGGCCTTGACAAAGGATGATAATGCGGCGTGGTTTTTCCTTCCTTAAAAAACCGGTTTCTTAAGGCGTCTATACGGTCGCCATCTTCACAGTGAACGGTAACCATTCCGCCTGCATCGGCTACCGCCTGCATCACCTTTTTTAAAGCCTCATCCTCCAGCCCAATGCTATCCTTATAGGCCATATATACTTTAAAAGAGGTAATTCCTTCCTCATCAAGGCATACTTTAACCTCTTCGGGAATTGAATCTCGCCACTCCACCGGACTGACATGAAATGAGTAGTCGGTAAGGCTGCCGGCAGCTTCTGCTTTACGCTTATTTAAGGCATCAACAAGTTTTTCCCCTTTGTGAGGGGTAACAAAATCTATTAGGGTGGTGGTTCCTCCAAACAATGCCGCTCTGCTTCCCGAATAAAAATCGTCGGAAGAGTAACCCGCAGGGGTAGGCAGGTGCATGTGCACATGAGGGTCGATGCCTCCGGGAAATAGATATTTTCCATAAGCATCAATAACTGTAAGTCCCGCAGCATCTACACTAATATCAGGTGCTATTTGCCTGATGATGCCGTTTTCAATCAACACATCAGCCTTAACGGTTTCATCGGCATTTACTACAGTTCCGTTTTTAATCAGGATGGCCATATCTTTTATTTAGTTGGCAATCAATCGCTTTTCAAACAAATTTTCACCGGCTTTTTTAAAGCCCATCTTTTTTAGATAAGCTGCATACTTTTTGCTATAAACCGGAATCACCACCTTTTTTAACCCCTGCTTAATAAATTTATTACGCAAACGATGGTAGATATAGTGGCCGTTTTTAAAATCACGATACTCAGGGACAACGTAATCAAGGCCGACCTTTAATGTATCGTTGTTTTCACGATGTGCTAAAAATATTCCGGCAACATTCATGTTACGAAGCACAAAAAAGCTAATGGTATTCATTTCGGGTTTATAGGAAAAACCGGGAAAAAACTTTTGAATTTCCTTATCATGAAATTTTAAAAACCGTATCAGAAATTTATTATCACTCCTAACTTCAAGGGTTTCAAAATGTTCCTTTTTGGAGTATATTTTACTAAGATAATAGATGTCAACCAGCGCAATAAATCCGTTAAGAAAGGTAACCGGAATGGCATTAATAAAAAAACCATAGGTTGCGAAACTCAAGGCTCCCACAAGGTTAATCCACCGGAATTTAACGATGGAATTCATGGTCATCGAAAGGGCAATAATTGCCGATGCAACATATCCGAACCACACTAAATAATCGCTATTCATATTTTTATTTTTTTAACCTGCTCCAAAGCCTGTTGGCCTGCTCGCGGGTAAATTTCAAAACATCTTCTTCATCCACTGTTTGCATTATGCGGTCTTTTACTATCAACTTTCCGTTGGCAATTACATGCTGAACATGTGAGTTATTAAAGCCAAACAAAAAATGGCCCAAAAAGTTTTGACTGTTTATTTCCGTGGGGCTGTCGTAATTAAGCACCACGATATTGTTATCGCCATCGCCTGAAAAGCTGTTTTGCTTAAGATAACCATGCACGTTGCGAAACCGGTTATAAGCTCCGGCATAATCAATGTTATCATGGGTTTGCCCGGCAAAAAAGGCAGCCTGTGCACTTCGCAACATGTCGGAATGCATACCATCAGTTCCCAACATAATCCTGTCGGGCAACCCTTCCGAATTAAAATATCCCACCTTGTTATTCAGATTGCTTTCCATGTTTTCAACCACCCATGCGTTTCCGTTGCTGATTTGCTTTCTTTCAGCTTCATCCAAATGGAGACAGTGAGCAAGTATGGTTTTGGAGCTGTTTAGCAGGCCATAATCATTTAAGCGGTCAATTACACGCTTCGAATATTTCTCCAAACTATGTTGCTCATCATAAGCATCTTCAGCAACGTGGATATGAATACCCGAGTCAAATTTATTCATCAGCTCCACTGCCTTTGTCATGGTGTCGTCACCCACGGTAAAAGCAGCGTGCAACCCTACCAATCCCTGATGATGCTCCAGCCACGAGGCAGTTTCGGCCAATCCCTTTTCTGCTTTCTCTTTTCCGTCACGGTCTGAGATTTCGTAACAAAGCAAATGACTCAGCCCTGTTTTTTCAAAAGCATCGGCAATGGTTTGCAGGGAGCCTTCAATAAAATTGGGGGATGCATGATGGTCGATAACAAAGGTACTGCCGGCTTTTGCACAGGCAATGGCGGTAGCGAGGGCACTGGCTTCAACCATATCCTTATCCAACGCTTTGTCGAGCCGCCACCAGATATATTGCAAAATTTCATAAAAATTTACCGGATTTTTTGGAGGAGCCGGCATGCCACGTGCCAGGGCAGAATAGGCATGATGATGGCCAACCGCAAAGGAATGGGTTACAAACCTTCCCGTACAGTCGATGGTTTCGTCAGTATGAACGGGTGTTTTACGGCTGTCAACAAACTGAATACCTCCCGAAACTCCTTCTTCCACCAGCAAATCGGTGTTGGTAAATTGGAGGGTTTGAGGATTTATGTAGGTTGCGTTTTTTAAAATTAATGTCATCATTTTATTTCTTTCGCCTTAAGGGCAGTTTTGTTCTTTTTACACCGTCAAAAGCAAAGAGTGCGTTGGCTACCGCTCCAGCCGTTGGCACAAGGCCAATTTCGCCAATTCCCTTGGCTCCGTAAGGCCCCACAGGGTCTTTTACCTCCACTCCTTTAACAACAATTTCGGGCGTTTCGTGGGCACGCAGCACACCCAAATTGCGCATACGGCTTGTGGTAAGAAAGCCCTCTTTCATGGGCAGGTCTTCGGTAAGGGCATATCCCAACCCCATGTGAACACCTCCTTCAATCTGACCTTCAAAAAGCATGGGATTCATAATTTTTCCGGCATCGTGGGCGGCCACCATTTTAGCTACGTTACCCTCATCATCCAAAATACAAACCTGTGCTGCATAGCCATAAGAGTAATGGGTAATTTGTTCTTTAGCGCCCGAACCGGGCTTGGTAGTCCAGTCGCAAACATATTTTCCACTGTAAACCTTGCCTGTCAAATCGGAAAGGCTATGCAACTTCAAATCTTCTTTTAAACCTTTGGCAGCATTGATAACCGCCAGCCCCACCAGTGCCGTAGCACGCGAAGAGGTGGTCATTCCCGTTTTTATTTGAGCATCGGTATCCACCACCACTTCAATGATTTCGGGATTGAGACCAGTTTCTTCGCAAAGGGTTTGCAAGGCCATGTTGTGAACCCCCTGCCCCATCTCGGTCCATCCATGTTCGAGCTTTATATGATCGGGTGAGAGAATTTCTATTTTCACGGTTGAGTCGTCCACCATACCGTTTCCCACACCTGAGTTTTTGATAGCACAGGCCAGTCCGGCATACTTAGCGTTGTAAAAGTCCTCTTTCACCGCCCGGAGGCATGCACGAATACCCACCCCCTGCAACTTTTGGCCTGTGGAGGTGGAAAGCCCGTCCACCAAGGCATTGTCGTAACGAAACTTCCAACGGTCGAATCCGCCCTGCCGGCAAATATCATCAATACAACTTTCCAGAGCAAAAGCCACCTGATTGGCACCAAAACCACGCATGGCTCCGCAAGGGATGTTGTTGGTATAAACGGTTTTGGCTTCAATGTCGATGTTGGGAATATAGTAACCGCCCGATGCATGGCCGGCCACCCGCTCAAGCACCTTATCGCCCACCGAAGCGTACGCACCCGTATCGCCTACAGCCCTGAGTTTAAGCGCAGTTAATTTGCCATTTTCATTGGCAGCAATTTCCATATCCATAAAAACGGGATGCCTTTTGGGATGCATTCTGATGGACTCTTCACGGGTTAAAGTCACTTTAACAGGTTTGTTCATCAAAAATGAAAACAGGGCGGTATGTCCCTGAACAGAAAGGTCTTCTTTACCACCAAACCCTCCTCCGTTGGGCACCAAAACAACCCTTACTTTATCTTCGGGAAGCCCCAATATCAGTGCCACCTGCCGGCGGTCTTCGTAAACCCCCTGACTTTGGCTGTATAAAATTATTCCACCTTCCCCATCGGGCAAGGCAACGGCTGCCTCTTTTTCCAGAAAAGCATGCTCAATACGCTGGGTTTCGTAACGGCCTTTGGAAACATATTTGGCGTTGGCAAGCTCCTCGTCAGCTTTGCCAATGGTAAAACTTGTCGTGCTAAAATTATTGGGACGTTCGGGATGAATTCGTTTGGCAGTTATGGCTTCAAAAACATCGGTAACGGGTTTAAAAACTTCATACTCCACTTCAATCAGTTCAACCGCTTTACGGGCAACGGCATCGGATTGAGCCACCACGCCTGCCAGCACATTGCCAATGTAATGGGTAGTTTCGCCAACGCCAATCATCACCGGCCAGTCGGGAATAATCAGCCCTACCTTATGTTGTCCGGGAATATCAACGGCAGTAAATACACGATAAACGCCTTGCAGCTTTTCTGCTTTTGAAGTATCAATTTTAAGCACCTTTGCCGAAGGGTGGTCGCTGAACTTTAAGGCAGCGAAAAGCATGCCGTCAAATTCAAGGTCGTCCACAAACTTACGCTGTCCCAAAGCAGTTTCATAGGCCTGATACTTGGGTTGCCGTTGACCGATTTTTCCATCGGTATTGGCAATTTCGAGCTGTTTATGCTGCCTAACAGCCTCACCGGCATAAAGAATTGCCTCTTCAATTTTTTTATAGCCGGTACAACGGCACAAATGCGGTTTGATGGCTTTTTGCACCTCCTCTATTGTCGGGTTAGGATTATCCTGTAACAACACTTTGGTGCGGCTGATAAAGCCGGGGGTACAAAAACCACACTGCACGGCACCTTTGTTAACAAAAGCTTTGGCAATGGTATCTTTAACATATTCGGGAAAACCCTCGGGTGTAAATATTTCGGCACCATCCACTTTTGACATCTTAATAACACACGACAATTTGGCTTTGCCGTTTATTTCCACCGTACAGGCACCGCATGCCGCTTGTCCCGAACAACCGTCCTTTACCGCAGTAAGGTGTTTTTCGTTACGCAGATATTTTAACAACGACAAATCAGGGTCGCCGTCAAAGTGTTGTTTTTCGCCGTTTAAAGTAAAAGTAATCATTGTAAAAGTTTTTCTAATTCCGACAATTCCGGTTTGATGACTTTTGGAAGTTTTAACCTGCTACTTACCGTATTGACATCTTTTAATCCGCTTCCGGTAAGCAACACAACATTGTCCGAATCCGGTTCAAGCTGCCGGTTTTCACGATACTGTAACAATCCGGCAAAAGCTGTGGCAGCGGCAGGTTCGGAAAAAATTCCGGTATTTTTTGCCAGCACCGATGATGCCTCCATAATTTTGTCATCGGATACCGAAAGCCATTCGCCCTGATACTTTTTAAGGTATTGAGCCGCCATAAAATAGTTTCGCGGAACATCAACCGAAATGGAATCGGCAAGGGTATGGCTGACTTTCACTTCAAAAGCATCGTTGTTGAGGTTACGAACCAGATTATCACTTCCTTCCGACTGCACCGCTACAATAACCGGTATCTTATTGATAATTCCCAATTTAAGTAAATCTTCAAATCCCTTATAAACACCGGAAATAATTACGCCATCACCCACCGGAACAAAAATACGATTGGGAATATGTGCATTCATTTGAGCAAACAATTCAAAGGCAACGGTTTTTTTCCCTTCGATGGTCATGGGGTTAAAAGCCGTATTCCGGTTATACCAGCCAAATTTTTCGGTGGCGGCCATACTCAAATCGAAAGCATCATCGTAGGTACCTGCCACGGGAACAATGGTGGCGCCGTACATCATTATTTGTGTAAGCTTGGCGAGAGGAGCCGACTGTGGTACCATAATAATGGCTTTTTGCCGTTGAGCGGCGCAAATTCCCGCCAGCGATGAGCCTGCATTACCCGTGGAAGCCGCCACAATGGTGGACTGATGATGCTCTTTGGCATAGGCGGAAACCAAAGCGGAAGCCCTGTCTTTAAACGAAAAGGTGGGATTCTGGCCGTCATCTTTTAAAAAAAGATTGAAATCCAACCCCATGTCGTTCAGTTTACCAATTTTATAAAAGGGAGTTTGCCCAACACGCAGGTATGGCATGCTGTCAAGTGATTTTAAAGGCAGTAAATCAATAAAACCCGAATTGGCTAACGAAGAAAAATCTACTCCTCTTTCCCTTAATAAATCATACCTGTAAACTGTTTTTAAAACTCCTTTGGGAGGCAGCCCGGGAGTGTTTTCCGCCGCACACTGAGGGCAAAGGTATTGCACCTCCGTGCTGCTATACTGCCGGCCACAGTTTACACACTGAAACAGGTACTTGTTATGGTTATTATTGAATGGCATTGGTTGATGCTTCCTTGATTACAAATACTTCTTTAACAACCCTGTACGCTCGTTAAACTCCTCAATTTCCTGATCCCACTCATCCACTTTGGCATAGCGCGATTTCCAGTAATTGCGGTCGTACCATTGTGCATTAAGTTCTTCGGAAGTTTTACCCTGCTGCTCAACCCAGGTAAAGTATTTGAGATTGTGCATCCGTTTTTTCTCGTAGTAGTTCATTTCAATCATGGCATCGGTGCTTAATCCCAGCATGTCGGCCTCAAAACTTATGGCAGCATCGCGATTGGTAAACTGTCCGTGCAGCTCGTTTTCCTCTTTCAGGCGGCTTTGGTACATCTCCATGGAATCGGTGGCTACGGTAAAAATCATATCGTTTTCATCCATTTCGTGCCATTTGGCCAATTTGATGGAACCCATAAGGTTGGCAATTGATGAGATACCGAGCAATTCCAGCTTGTCAACCAGTTCAGGATCGATTTTCAATTCATTTTTAAGATACTCTTTACCGGCGGGTTCGTTAAAGAGGCGCATAAGGCGGATATTGGGATTGTCATCGATGCCGGCAACCATATCCATGTTACGGATGTTATGAATCCAAGGCACATGTTTATCGCCAATACCTTCAATGCGGTGCTCGCCAAAGCCATTGTAAAGCAGGGTTGGGCACTGCAAAGCTTCGCCGGCACAAACTTTAAATGTGGGGAATTTTTCGCGCAGGTAGTCGGTACTTCCAAGGGTTCCGGCCGAGCCTTGCGTTAAGAAAACGCCGCTAAAGCGATTGTCGTCCTTTTTAATTTTATTAAAAACCTCCTCCATGGCCGGGCCTGTAACGGCATAGTGCCATAGCGAGTTACCAATTTCTTCAAACTGGTTCAGGTTTACAATTTCATCGCCACGTTCGGCTAACAGCTCTTTTACCTTATCGTAAATTTCTTTAACATTGCTTTCGGTTCCGGGCGTGGCAAAAACTTCGGCACCTACCTTATGAAGCCAGTCGAAACGCTCCTGCGACATCCCTTTGGGCAATACGGCAATGGATTTACAACCCAACAAATAGGAATCGTAAGCTCCTCCGCGACAATAGTTTCCGGTGGAAGGCCAAAGTGCTTTCTGACGAGAAGGATCAAAGCGCCCGGTTACCAGTTTTTCAACCAACGGGCCAAAGGTTGCCCCCACTTTATGTGCTCCCGTTGGGAAAAATTTGCCGATGAGCATCACAATACGGGCTTTTACTCCGGTAAGTTCCGGCGGCAATTCAATGTAGTTAACGCCATCAAATTTTCCACCGAATTTAACGGGTTCGTTTTTCCAGGTAATACGAAACAGGTTTAAGGGGTTCAGGTCCCAAAGTCCGATATTTTTTAATTCGTCTTTAATTTTGTCGGGAATCAATTCCGGGTTCCTCATCTGTTTGTAGGTAGGAAGAATAATATTTTTCTCTCTACACTGCTTTACTGTGTTCTCCAACACTTGTCTCTCTTGATC
>JALVAQ010000164.1 GCA_027011095.1 Bacteroidales bacterium | reverse complement strand
AATTTGAATGATCTATAGAAAATATGATTACCCGAATTTCATTGTCAGCTTTTATTCTAAGTTCATAAAAGTCTGTATTTATCAACTTCTTAATGAAGTTTGAATGCACAATTTTTATTTCTTCAATTACAACAATCAATTGAAAAAATTTAGTTGATATTCTTTCGTTCTGGCTATCAATAAAGTCCAAACATTCTGGTGTAATCAATATTTCTCTCATGGGGCAAAGGTAACGTATTCGTTACATAAATGCAAATCTTTTCTATTTTTCTTGAACTAAGCTTATTAGATTCGGAATTTTTTTCTTACATGAAGCACAACATCACGCTATGTGTCAGTGTTTTTTTTTCTTTTGTTTTTACTTTTTGAGTTTGATTATTCAAATCAGTCCACAAATGTTTCTTTAATAACTGATTTTATTTTCTTTATTTCTGTTTGTGATAGTTTTTCAAAAACGCTGATTATTTTCTGATTTCCTGATACTTTCTCTCAAACGTAAATTAGTACAGTTTAACCTGCCGGATACAACAGGCTGTTTGCAAAAACTTCAAAAGGCCGGTTGTAGCCGGCCTTTTGAAAAACATTATGTTTAAAATACTTTAAACAGCTGCAATAATTTTATTCAAAGTTGCACTGGGACGCATGGCCTTTTCAGCCAAAACATCGTCCGGCAGGTAGTAGCCGCCAATGTCGGTTGACTTGCCTTCGGTGGCCATAATTTCATCCATTATTTTTGTTTCGTTGTCAACAAGCTGTTTGGCAACTCCTGCAAAACGCTGCTTTAATTCAGCATCGTCATTTTGTTCGGCCAACGCAACTGCCCAATACTGAATCAAATAGAAATGGCTGCCACGATTATCAATTTCACCGGCTTTTCGCGAAGGTGACTTTTGATTTTCCAGATACACTTCCACCGCTTTGTCAAGTGTTTTTGACAAAACACCGGCTTTGGCATTTTTGTATTTGTCGGCAACAAATTCCAACGAAACCATCAAAGCCAAAAATTCACCCAGTGAATCCCAACGCAAATGCCCCTCTTGTAAAAATTGTTGAACATGCTTTGGCGCTGAGCCACCGGCACCTGTTTCAAACAATCCGCCTCCGGCCAACAGCGGAACAATCGACAGCATGCGTGCACTGGTACCCAGCTCCAAAATTGGGAAAAGATCGGTAAGATAATCTCTTAACACATTACCGGTAACCGAAATGGCGTTTTCCCCTTTTCTGACTCTGTCCAATGAAAAACGCATGGCATCATCGGGTTTCATAATTCTGATATCCAGCCCTGTTAAATCGTGTTCTTTTAAATAGGTATTTACCTTTTTAATAATTTGAGCATCATGTGCTCTGTTTTCATCTAACCAAAAAATAGTTGGAAATCCGGTTGCTTTGGCACGGCTTACAGCAAGCTTTACCCAATCTCTAACAGGTATATCTTTTACGCGCGACATACGCCAGACATCTCCTTTTTCAACCTCAAAATCCATCAGCACGTTACCGTTTTCGTCAACAACATTAACGGTTCCGTCTTCCGGAATAACAAAAGTGGTGGGATGCGATCCGTACTCTTCGGCTTTTTGAGCCATTAGGCCAACATTGGAAACATCGCCCATGGTTGCAGGGTCAAACTGTCCATTAACTTTACAATCTTCAAGCACCGTTTGATAAATGGTTGAGTAGCATCTGTCAGGAATAACAGCTTTTGTATCCTGAAGTTTACCTTCGGCATTCCACATTTTACCGCCATCGCGAACCACAACGGGCATGGAAGCATCAATAATAACTTTGTTGGGCGCGTGCAGGTTGGTAATTCCATTATCGGAATCAACCATAGCCAAATCGGCATTGGCTTTATAGGTATCCTGAATGGCATCTTCAATTTCAGCTCTTTTTTCTGCCGGTAGTTTTTCCAGCTTTTTGTAAAGGTCGCCCAGCCCGAAATTCGGATTAAAACCGATTGACTCCAACTCTTCGGCATATTTTTCGAACACCTCCTTAAAATATACATCTACGGCATGGCCAAAAAGTACAGGGTCGGATACTTTCATCATGGTGGCTTTTAAATGAAGCGAAAACAAAATATCCTGATTTTTTGCTTCCTCAATCTGCTCACTGTAAAAAGCTCTTAAAGCTTTGGTGCTCATAAAGGTTCCGTCCAAAGTTTCACCGGCTTCCGATTTTAGGCCTTCTTTTAAAACAATGGTATTACCGGCTTTATCGATCAAATTAATGGCAAATCCTACGGCTTTTTCAGTAACCACTGATTTTTCGTTTCCGTAAAAATCGTTGGCATTCATGGTAGCAACATGTGTTTTCGAATCGCTGCCATAAGGCTTCATCAAACGATGCGGATGTTTTTGCGCATTCTTTTTAACCGAATTGGCTGCCCGCCTGTCGGAGTTACCCTGACGAAGCACCGGGTTAACAGCACTTCCGAGAATCTTAGAATAACGTTCAACAAGTTTATGCTCCTCTTCCGTTTTCGGCTCTTCGGGATAATCGGGAATATCATATCCTTTACTCTTTAGTTCCTTTATCGCCTCTTTAAGTTGCGGCACCGAGGCGCTGATATTTGGTAACTTAATAATGTTTGCATCGGGTTCAAGTGCCAGCTGTCCCAATGCGGCAAGATAATCGGGTATTTTTTGATCTTCGGTTAAGTTGTCAGGAAAATTGGCAAGAATTCTTCCTGCCAGCGATATGTTACTTTCAACTATATCGAGATCGGCATACTTTGTAAATGCCTTTGCCATAGGTAAAAACGAATAACTTGCCAAAGCCGGAGCCTCGTCCACTTTAGTCCAGTTAATTTTTAATTGATTTTGTCCCATTTTGCTATATATTACTTATTTAACACTCTGAAATCTAAAAACGAAAGCCTGAATTTTAGGCTTGGCAAAGTTGCAGTTTTTTCTTAAAGAATCAAATCTAAATTAAGATTATCTTTTTTTTAACACAACAAAAAAATGCTGCTCATCCCAACGGCTTTTTAAGTAAATTTGCATCCTTAATAAAATTGCTATGAAAGGTATATTATTTTCGATTGTTGCCGTTTTTATGCTGATTGGTTTTGCTTCATGCAAAAAAGATAGCAGCGACACCACAAAACCGTGGATTGAACTCAAAGGCACCAACCCTGTTTATTCGGAGTTAAACAAACCTTACGAAGATGCCGGAGCCGTTGTAAAAGATATTAACAGCGTTGGTGATACAGTTGACATTTCTGGTAATCTTGTGGTAACAGACAATGTTAACACGCAGGTGGTTGGAAAATACGAAGTGAAGTACAATGCCGCCGATGATGCCGGAAACAAAGCTGACGAAGTAACGCGCACGGTTTATATTCAGATTTTTAAATAAAGAATTTACATGCCCGATTCAACAATAAAGCAACGTATTCTATTTATCGTAAACCCCATTTCAGGTTCGCGACGCAGGAGGAATCTTGTACAGCTTATCAACGACCATATCGACCGGAATAAATACGATATTACCATTGCGTTGACTAAATATGCAGGACATGCCATTGAAATAAGTCGTGATGCCGTTAAGGACAATTACAATGTTATAGTTGCCGTTGGAGGCGATGGAACAGTAAACGAAGTAGCATCGCAAATGATTAACAGCAACAGCACGCTCGGTATCATTCCGGGCGGTTCGGGAAACGGATTGGCAAGGCACCTTAACATACCGCTTATTGCCACTCGTGCTATCAATCTGTTAAACAAAGGTGTGGAGTCGAGAATTGATACGGCAACGGTAAACGGCCGCCCGTTTATCAGTATTGCCGGTATAGGCTTTGATGCGCTGGTAGCCAAAAAATTTGCCAAAAGTCCGCGAAGAGGGTTTTTAACCTATTTCAGAATAGCCGCCAACGAGTTTATGACCTATAAACCAAAGAAATACACCCTTTCGTTTGATGATGGCCTTTACATTAAACGGCGCGCTTTTTTTATTGCCTTTGCCAATTCAAATCAATTTGGATACAATGCCAAAATTGCCCCCAACGCAAGGTTAAACGATGGAAAAATTGACATCTGCATCGCGCAAAAACCCAATGTATTTCAAACCCCGGTGGTTGCCAATTTGCTTCTTTTGAAATTAATCGACAAATCGCCGCTTATGGATATTATCCCCACCACAGGGGTAACCATTGAACAAAAGAAAAACAGAGTTATTAATATTGACGGAGAGCCTGTTAAGATTAGCAAGAAACTAACTGTCAAGGTGGTTCCTTCATCATTAAAAGTAATTATACCTCAAAATGAGCCGAAATAAAAACAACCGTATAGTATTTTCCACCAATCCTGATTATGAATATCAGAATGATGAACTGGACGAACAGCCTGAAACACTGCCCCCTCAGCAGCAAAAGCTTACTGTTTTACTGGACAAAAAACAGCGCAAGGGAAAAAAGGTAACTCTTGTAACCGGTTTTATTGGCACATCGGATGATTTAAAAGAGCTGGGAAAAACCCTTAAGTCCAAATGCGGGGTTGGTGGTTCGGTTAAGGATGGACAGATATTGATACAGGGAGATTTTAAGGTAAAAATAAAAACCATTTTGGAAGAAATGGGCTACAAATGCAAGCTGTCGGGAGGATAGAAACAACCTTTCAGATCGAACGAAAGCTATGCGGGGAGTGACCTGAAAGGTTAAAGGTTAGGGGAAGAATTCCCCGGGCTATTCCTCCGATAGTTATCGGAGCTTTCGGAACCGGGGGAGAGACGATAGAAATAGTAACAACTTTCGGAATTTAAACCGAAACATAAAAAACAACAAAAAACAAACCTATGAAACAATTAAAGTACCTTTTACCCATCCTGCTGGCTTTCAGTATTTCGATGGTGTCAGCACAAAACAACAAGGGTAAGTTGGACAAAAAAACCATCAACGAAATCCGCAACTCATTTAAAAACACACCTCAAAACACTGCTGCAATAAATGCTGTTACGCACAACAGCATAAAAACACTTGCCAAAAGCAGAGCCAACGAAGGAAAACAAAATCATTTTATCAATACAAAAGTAACTACACACGGCATCAGCAACCAGCATTCATCCGGCAGATGCTGGCTGTACACGGGATTAAACACACTTAAGCCCATGGTGTTGGAAAAGTATGATATCGAGGGCTTTGAATTTTCACAGACCTACAATTTCTTTTGGGATCAGTTTGAAAAATCAAACCTCTTTTTGGAAATTGCCATTGCCACAGCCGACAAGCCGCTTACCGACCGCAAAGTGCAGTGGATGATGAAAAATCCCATTGGCGATGGCGGACAATGGACCACCTTTGCCGACATCGTTAAAAAATACGGAGTCGTACCTGCATCGGCCATGCCCGATACCTATCAAAGCAAAAACACGCGCATGATGTCGCGTTTGCTTGCGCGCAAATTGCGTGAAGACGCCATGGAACTGCGCGATTTGGCCAACAATGGCGCAAAACATAAAAATTTGGCATCCACTAAAATAGAAATGCTAAAGGATATTTACCGCATGTTAGCATTATCACTGGGCGAACCTCCGCAGCAATTTATCTGGCAATACGAAACCAAAGCCGGATCGGCATCGAAGGTTTATACCTATACGCCCGAAAAATTTTATCAGGAAGTTGTTGGAATTAATGTTGACGACTACGTGATGTTTATGAACGACCCTTCAAGAGATTATTACAAACTCTACGAAGTTGAATATGATAGAAACCTTGCCGAAGGAGCCAACTGGAAATACATTAATCTGCCCATTGACGTAATTAAAAAATTCGCAGTCAAATCAATAAAGGGCAACGAAGCCATGTATTTTTCGTGCGATGTGGGCAAGCAGCTTGACGGCAAGGCCGGCTATTTGGATGTTAATTTGTATGATTATAACGACCTTTTCGGGGTTGAATTTGGCATGAACAAGGCAAAACGCATTCAAACATTCGACAGCGGATCATCGCATGGCATGGCACTTATCGGAGCCAATGTGCTGGATGACGGCACTACCGACAAATGGCTTTTGGAAAACTCCTGGGGAGCTGACAAGGGTGATCATGGCTATCTAACCATGACCGATGCATGGTTTGACAATTATATGTTCAGGCTGGTGATTAATAAAAAATACATTGATGCCGATGTTTTAAAAATATTAAACAGCAAGGCAACCCTGCTTCCGCCATGGGATCCCATGTTTGCACCCGAAGAGTAATAAAACAATCAATTTTTATTAAAATGAAAGCATTTAAAGCGTACGACATAAGAGGGGTTTACGGAAAAGACCTCAACCCCGACATCATTTACAAAATCGGGTTCTTTTTACCCAAAGTCATTCCCATGAAAAAAGTGTTGGTAGGCAGAGACATCAGGCTTTCATCCAACGAAGCCTTTGATGCCCTCAGCCGTGGTTTTACCGATGCAGGTGTTGATGTAGCCGATGCAGGCCTCACCACCACACCCATGATTTACTGGGGAACCGGCAAATACGATTTTGACGCTTCGGTAATGATTACCGCATCGCACAACCCTAAGGAACATAACGGGTTAAAGGTTTCTTCAAAGGGTGTTTTGCCGGTGGGATACGACAACGGATTGGGTGCTGTGGAAAAGATGGTTGAAAATGATGAAGTTACAGTTTCGAGCCACAAAGGAGCTGTAAGTAAATTTGATTTCCACAAGGATTATCTCGATTTCCTCAGCCAGTATAAAGAAGACTATTCCGACCTGAATATTGTTGTTGACTGCTCCAACGGCATGTCCACGCTGTTTACCGGAGACCTGCTTGGTGATAAAGTTCATGCCATCAATTGTACTGCCGACGGTAACTTTCCCGGCCATGAACCCAATCCGCTGGAGCCGGAAAATCAGGTTCAGATTAAACAGGCGGTACTTGACCACAAAGCGGATATCGGTGTATTTTACGATGGCGATGCCGATAGGGTGATGTTTATTGACGAGAAGGGAAACTTTGTATCACCTGATTTGATGATAGCCTTGCTTGGCCACTACTTTTTTGATAAGAAACACGAAAAAGGAACCGTTGTTCACGACATCCGTACCTCTAAAGCGGTAGGTGAATATTTGAAAGAACATTGGAATGCCGAAGTTGCCATCTGGCGTGTGGGACGTGCCTATGGAGCTACCAAACTCCGTGAGCTTAACGGGGTGTTTGGTGGCGAGCTGGCAGGCCATTATTACTTCCGCGATTTCTATTACTCCGACAGCGGCATTATGGCATCGCTGATTTTTTTAAATATTCTGAAACAGTTTAAAAAGGAAGGAAAGGCCTTTTCGCAGCTGATTAGCAGCATTTCAGAATATGCCAACACGGGCGAAGTCAATTTTAAAATTGAACATAAACAGGAGGCCATGGATGCAGTTAAGGATTATTTTTTCGAGAATGAATATCCTGAACAGTTCTACGATTTCGATGGCTATCGTTTGGAATTTGAAAACTGGTGGTTTAACATCCGTCCTTCCAACACCGAACCCTATTTGCGATTTCTGGCGGAAGCCAAAACGGAAGCCCTGTTACAGCAAAAAACAGAAATTATTTACAATATTCTGAAGCAGTTTGAATGATGATTCGGAAAAAATTAATCATATTATTTTTTTTCATCATAGCTGTAAGTGCACAGGCACAATATGTTAGCAGTCCAGACACCATTTATAAACACCGTCTTCGTACTACTGTTATAAGTGCCGGCGTGCTTTATGGAGCCACTATGACCACCTTATGGTATTTGTGGTACAAAGATTATCCTCATACGGGTTTTCATTGGATAAACGATAACAAAGAGTGGCTTCACCTGGACAAAATGGGGCATATGACCACTGTTTACACGACTTCCGGTTATTTGTATGAAGCACTCAGATGGTCGGGCATTGACAACACCAAAGCAACACTTTACGGCGCCTTAACGGGATGGGGCTTTATGGCTTCTGTGGAGTTTTTAGACGGACTGTCGGCAGAATGGGGAGCATCGTGGGGCGATATTGTTGCCAACACAACAGGGGCTGCGCTTTTTGTTTCGCAGCAACTTCTATGGAAGGAGCAACGTATCAGAATAAAATTTTCCTATTCCCCTTCTCCCTATGCGCAATATCGCCCTGATTTGTTGGGCGAAAATCATTGGCAACGCATTATAAAGGACTATAACGGGGAGACCTTTTGGCTGAGTGCCAACATCGCTTCATTTATCCATAAGGATTCAAAATTTCCAAAATGGCTCAATGTAGCTGTGGGATATGGAGGCAAAGGAATGCTGGGAGCCTATTCCAATCCTCCGGAGTACAACGGCCAACCCTTACCCGATTTTAACCGGGTGCAGCAATATTATCTTTCACTTGATGTTGACTGGACACGAATAAAAACCAACTCGGCTGTTTTACGAACGGTATTTAAGGTATTTAGCTTTGTAAAACTACCTTTTCCTGCTCTGGAATATAATAAGGAAGACGGCCTTGTCGGACATTGGATGTTTTTTTAATAAAGTGGTAATCTCATGTGCCCTTGTCGGTTCAGGCTTTCAAATCTTAACAATGGATTATTACTGTAATGAGCCTGTTTTCAATTTATACGGCTACCAATAAACGGTTGCCACAATACTTCTTGCTCCGCCATGGCTACGGAATTCACAGAAGTATATTCCCTGCCAGATTCCCATGTTGAGCCTGTGATTGGTGATGGGGATGTTAACAGAAACACCCAGCGTTGCCGATTTAAAGTGTGCAGGCATGTCATCGTAGCCTTCAATGGTGTGAATGTAGTGCCGGTCGCCTTCGGGTGCCAGCTTGTTTAGCAGGTATTCCAGATCGGTTTGCACATCGGGGTCGGCATTCTCATTAATCATTATGGCTGCCGAAGTGTGCTTTACAAATAGATTTAGCATACCTGTTTCGGGGAGTGAACCCAGAGAATTCAGAATATCGTTTTCAATACGATGAAATCCTTTTCTTAGCGGTGGAAGCTTAATTTCAACCTGTTTTATCATGGGTGTAAAAATAAAACAAAACCCCGCTCCAATGAAGCAGGGTTTTGAAAAATGATTTCTAAAAAACTATTTAATACCTACCATTTCTTCCATCATAGCGGTGGTAATTGATTTAGGACGTTCAATAGGATAGCCCAGTGCTCTGTCCCAGATTACATTGGAAAGAACACCAAAGGCACGGCCAATGGAGAAGAGTACCGTGTAAAAGTCGTATTCTTTAACGCCGTAGTGCCATTGGATAACACCCGATTGTGCATCAACATTGGGCCATGGGTTTTTGGCTTTGCCTTGCTCCTTTAAAATTGGAGGAACTACTTCGTAAAGCATGCTTACATATTCAAAAAGTTCATCATTAGGCATATGTTTTAAAGCGAACTCACGTTGAACGGCATATCGGGGATCTGTTTTACGTAGCACTGCATGGCCGTATCCCGGAATAACCTGCCCCTTGTTTAAGGTATCCCAAACAAATTTCTTCATCTCCTCTTTGGTAGGCTTTTTATTTCCCATCTTAGCGCGAACATCTTGTATCCACCGCAATACTTCCTGATTAGCTAATCCATGCAATGGGCCTGCTAAGCCATTAATCATACCTGAAGTTGCATAATAGGCATCAGAAAGCGAACTTGCTACGAGATGGCCGGTATGGGCACTTACGTTACCGCTTTCGTGGTCGGCATGAATAATAAAATACATCCTTGAAACATCATCGTAGGGTGTCTCTTTACCTATCATGTATGCAAAGTTCCCACCAAAGTCTAAAGTAGGCTCAGGAAAAACATTTGTGTTACCTACATATAATTTATTGTAAATATAGGCACCAATTAAAGGTAACTTTGCCAATAAGTTGGTTGCATCTTCGTAAGTGGGATCCCAATAATCCATTTTGCTCATACCGTTTTGATAGCGGGTGTTAAACATTGACTCCCGCTGCATCGACATAACGGCAGCAGATAAAATAGCCATTGGATGACTGTGATTAGGAAAAGCATCAATAATATCGAACACGTAACGTGGCAGCAATCTTCTGTTACTAAAATCGTAAATAACATCGGCCACCTGGCTTTCTGTAGGGATTTCACCCGTTAAAAGCAGATAGTACAATCCTTCTACATAAGGCATCTCTTTGCCTTCCGGTTTAGGGAGCTTTTCAAATACTTCAGGTAAGGTTAGGCCGCGATACCTGATTCCCTCCATGGGGTCAAGATAAGATATGTCGGTAACAAGGCTTTTGATACCACGCATGCCGCCCAATACTTGTCCAACTGTTACTTTATCAATAACATCGTTTCCATGCTCTTTCAAAAGCCTGGTAACTCTGGGCCTGTGGGCTTCTATCTTCTCATACAATACTTCTTTTAATGTTGCCATGATACTTTAATTTTGTTCAGCAGATGCTGATTGTTTATTAATTCCTTTAATCTTCTTTAAGTACAAAGTACCTAAAAATTTTTGTCGCTCAAAGGTAATAAAAAAGAGCATTCAAAATTTGTATTATTATATGTGTAAAACTCAATGT
>JALVAQ010000163.1 GCA_027011095.1 Bacteroidales bacterium | reverse complement strand
CTCTATCGGTTAACACCACCGAAACCATGGAGGCCATTGTTTTAACCGGAATTTCCGAAAGCTTTTTTTCGCCATAGCTGATTTCGCCTTTTAAAGCAGGAACAAATCCAAGCAATGTTTTCAGAAGGGTAGATTTTCCGGCTCCGTTGGGTCCCAACACGGCAATTAATTTTCCATTGTTCACCTCAACCGATATGTTTTGATGTAGCAGGCGTGTTTTACCCTTTTTAAGGTGATAACCCGTTGAAAGATTTTGTATGGATAATAAGCTTTTCAAGAAACTTTAATTTTACTTCGTTTTACAATAATCCAAATTACAATGGGTGCGCCAATCATGGAGGTAACGGCGTTAATGGGCAACGAAACATCCATACCCGGAAGCCGTGCAATTAAATTACACAACAGTGCCAAATTAGCGCCTGTAAGCAGCGTGGCAGGTATCAATATTTTGTGGTTTGAAGTGTTAAACCAGGCGCGTGCCAAATGCGGAACCGCCAGCCCTATAAAGGCAATGGGGCCGGTAAAGGCTGTCCCGAGCGCTATAAGCAATCCCGCCAAAAGCAGGATAATGGTGTTGTATTTTTTAAGGTTAAAACCAAGGCTTCGTGCATAGTTTTCTCCCAACAGCATGGCGTTTAGCGGGATGGCAAAAAACCATGTGGCAGCAACTGTTAACAACGTTATCAGCAAAATGATTTCGCTTCTTGCAAGGCTGTTTTTTGAAAAACTGCCCAAACCCCAAAGCACGTAGGCATGAAGCTCTTCGGTACCGCTGAAAAACTGTAACACACCCACCACCGCCGAAACGGCATAGCCCAACATAATGCCTATAATCAAAACGGTAACAATATTTCCTATTCGTCCCGAAACATACAAGATGATTGCCATTACCAATAGTGAACCGGCAAAAGCGGCTGTAACAACAGCCATATCGTTAAGCATTAAAGCACCTTGAAGTACATTAATACCCAATGCCGAACCAGCCAGCACTACGATGGCCACACCAAAACTTGCTCCCGAACTGATTCCTAAAACCGACGGGCCTGCCAAAGGATTGCGAAATACCGTTTGCAGCAACAGTCCCGAAACACTCAATCCCATTCCCACGGCAATGGCAGTAAAAACCTGCGGCATACGGTACTCCCAAATAATGATATTCGTCTGTGGCGCAGCATGATAGCCCGAAAGTGAGTCAATAAGTTCTTTCCACGACAAATCAACCGACCCAAACCAAAGGTTTAACATCGATAAAACCAACAATACTAACAACAGTATTGTTACCGAGATTGCAAAAGCTGGTTTATGTTGATTTTGATTCATCAGGTTAATATTTATTATGCTGTTTCCAATGGCGCATAGTTGTTTTGATTTGCCAAAAAACCAAACAAAAACATGCGCCATAGTTTATCCAACTGGATGCAAACTTATATTAATATTCGGAATACAAATCCGAAAATTAATATTAAAATTCGGACTATAACTCCGAAAATTAATAATCTTATGAATCGTGGAACTGCTTTGTCAAATCAGGTACTTAAATGCAAACTATGTTTTTTGTCCGGCTGTTAATATTGTGATTAGTGCCGGAAGGATCAAGAATAGCACACTAAGAACCGCCTTCTCACACAGGGTTTAGCCGTTTAGTCCATTTCAGTAACGGCAAATTCCAGGATGGCAATTGGCTTATCTGATAAATTGATTAATGTGGGATAAACATCATTCATTATCTCCACAAAATCCTGATAATCATCTTTGCTTTCCTGCGGCCCGTAAACACTTACCCCAAGCCAGTCAATATAATCATCGCCGGGATAGTAGTTTTCTATTCTGTTCCATTGAGCGTCAGGTATATCATAAGCATCCACATGAAAAAACCAGGTTATATTATTTGCCCCGTTGTTGTTGCAAATATTAATTATATGTCGGTAAGCATCTCTAAATCTTTCGGGTCCGTCCGGCAGATTTAAGTCGCCATAGCCGGTTGTTTCACCGGCACCGTTATATTGGCCGTTCCATGGAAACCAATTACCATTTACTTCCGTACCAAACTCAACCAATAAAGGAATGTTAGTTTTAGCGGCATCAATTGCCCATTGGGTTAGTGCGGTATCAAATGTGCCGTCAATTATTTTTTGCATGGTGTAATTTGGGTCAGGGCCTCCAACGTCAAAATCGGTTCTTGGCATCATTCTGATAAATGGTATTTTGCCTGCTGAGTGAATGGTTTTTACAGCTGTTTCCGGGAATTGAATGCGGTTATACCAGTTGTTTGAAAAATAAGCCCAAACCAATTTTTTATTTACAAGATTTTCAAAATTGAGTATCCGGTCAGAAGTTACAACATCCTCTGTTCCTCCAAAATCGGGAAAAGCAGCATGGTAAATACCCGACACAGGTTCGATAAGCTTATTGGCATTAAAGGTTGCTGTTGTTATAAACGTTGGGGATTTAACACCTGTTTTATAGGCATTTAAACTTTCAGTTGATGAATTTACCTTTAAAAATGAGTTGTCAAAATTTTCGTGCCACCATGCTATGGCTTTTACTCTTGGAAAACTATTGCTTTCAAAGGCGATAAAAGCATTTTTTATCCACCGTGCTTTTTTATTTTCTGTCGGTTTATTTTTTTGGCAGGCAAACAAGCTAACCAACATCATTAAAAGTAGTATCCTTTTCATTGATTCCATCCCGTAATTATTTTAACTTAACACTATAATAAACAGGCTTGTATCCGGGTAATAACTCCGGGTGAAATGCAAAAATAAAGTCCTTTAAAAGTACTTGCGGTTCAAGTGTGCTTTTTTCAAAATAGGCTGTGGCAGCAGGGTCGCAATAGATAATATGATGGTTTTTAAATGCTTTAAAATGGCTGTATAGTTTATTTTGGTTAAGTAACCCACCGTAAACATTGTTGTCGGGTAGTCCGCCCAAAATTCGCCAATAGTCAGCATTTTGAGCTTTTTGTAAAACAATTTCAAAGTCTAAGGGAATGCTGTTTCTCGATGAATCATTTTTCCAGATGTAGTTGGCGCCGGCAGCAGCAAACAGCCTGGCCATATAGCT
>JALVAQ010000162.1 GCA_027011095.1 Bacteroidales bacterium | reverse complement strand
TGGTATAGTAATGCAGTACGGGAACACCAAACCTGAGTAACTCTTTGGATTGTTCGATGGCCCACTCCACCCCCACTTCACGAACGGCTTTATTGTCTTTGCATTTCAAAACCTCCTTAACCAGCTCTTCCGGCATGCCGACTCCAAATGTTTTGGGAAGCGACACCAGTTGCGACTGGGTGGAAACCGGTTTAAGACCCGGAATAATTGGCACAGTAATGCCTTTGCTGCGGCACAGCTTTACAAAGTCGAAATACTTTTGATTGTCGAAAAACATTTGGGTTACAATGTAAGAAGCACCCTTTTCAATTTTCTTTTTCAAAAAGTGAATATCACTCTCAAAGTTGGGCGACTCCTGATGCTTTTCAGGGTACCCGGCCACGCCCACGCAAAAATCGGTTTCGGTAGCATTACCCAACTCTTCATCAAGATAGATACCCCGGTTAAGGTTCATAATCTGCTCTAATAAATCAGATGCATGCTCATTACCTTCCGGTTCGGGCTTAAAAATTTTGGTATTGGCAGGCGGGTCGCCACGAACCACCAAAAGGTTTTTAATACCAAGAAAGTGGAGGTCGATAAGAGCATTCTCCGTCTCCTCGCGGGTAAAACCGCCACAAATAATATGAGGCACCACCGGAATATTGTATTGGTATTTAATAGCAGCCGAAATACCAACCGTTCCAGGACGCTTTCGTACCGCACGCTTTTTTATTAATCCGTTTCCAACCTCTTCGTAAACCACCTCCTGCTGGTGGTAGGTAATATTGATAAATGCCGGATTAAAATCCAACAACGGGTCGATGGCCTTTTGAATAGATTCAATGTTTTGCCCCTTTAACGGTGGCAACAGCTCAAACGAAAAGAGTGTCTTATCGGCTTTTACTATATGTTCAGTAACTTTTAATTCCATACTATTATCTTGTTTCTTGTCTCTTTTATCTTGTCTCTTTTATCTTGTCTCTTCCCGATAGCTATCGGGACTTGTCTCTTCCACAATATTCACATTCAACAATTTTTTTACTTCCTCAACAGTAAGGTTTTTACGTTTGGCATAATCTTCAATCTGGTCGGGAAGAATTTTTCCCACGGCAAAATATTTTGCCTGAGGATGCGCAAAATAGTACCCGCTCACCGATGCTGCCGGATACATGGCGTAGCTTTCGGTTAAGCTGATTCCGGTATTTTGTTCCACATCCAGCAAATTAAAGATTGTTCTCTTTTCGGAATGCTCGGGACATGCCGGATAACCCGGAGCCGGCCTGATACCACGATATTTTTCACGGATGATTTCCTTAACCGTAAGGTTTTCATTAGCAGCATAACCCCAAAATTCTTTTCGTACACGATAGTGCAACAGCTCTGCCAAAGCTTCAGCAAGCCTGTCGGCCAGCACCTTTAACATAATGGCACTGTAATCATCGTTTTGAGCCACAAAAGCCTCAAGATGTTTTTCAATGCCCAGTCCGGCGGTTACGGCAAAGGCGCCTATGTAATCTGTCAAACCGGTCTCTTTTGGGGCGATAAAGTCCGACAGCGAAAGATTGGGAACCCCTTGCTCTTTCTCTTCCTGGTTGCGCAGAAAATGAAAATCGTCAATCTTGCCTCCTTTACCGTTGTAGACTTCCACACTTTCGCCGCTGGCAGTAGCAGGAAAAATACCAAATACCGCTTTGGCCTTAAGCCAATGTTTGTTGATGATGGTGTCCAGCATTTTATTGGCATCGTCCAGCAACTTTTTAGCCTCGTGTCCTTTTACAGGATCTTGCAAAATATCAGGATAACGGCCATTGAGTTTCCATGCATGGAAAAAGAAAGTCCAGTCGATGTATTTTCTGATCTCTTCCAACGGGTAATCATCAAAAACTTTAACGCCTGTGAACGCGGGTTTGTCAATTACCTTTTCATTCCAATCACATTTAAACCGGTTGGCCTGCGCCCTCGAAAAAGGAATATAACGCTTCTGCGATTGATTACTCAGATGTTTATCACGCAACTTTTTATATTCTTCTTCAACACTTTCCAGATAAACTTTTTTGTCGGTGGGGGAAAGCAACTTGTTTACCACGTTAATTACTTTGGAGGCATCCTTAACGTGAATAACCGGTTCGTCAAATTCAGGTTTTATTTTTACCGCCGTGTGAATGGGGGAAGTGGTGGCACCACCGATAAGCAGGGGCAGATTGAGGTTTTTGCGCTTCATCTCTTTGGCCACATAAACCATCTCCTCCAACGAAGGGGTGATAAGGCCGCTCAGTCCGATAATGTCGGCATTTTCCTTTTCTGCCATTTCCAAGATTTTTTCTGCCGGAACCATCACGCCAAGGTCGATTACTTCATAATTATTACACGAAAGCACCACGCCTACAATGTTTTTACCAATGTCGTGCACGTCTCCTTTTACCGTAGCCAGCAATATTTTTCCCGAAGTGCTGTTGTCGGTTTCAAGTTTTTCGGCTTCGATGTAGGGCAACAAGTACGAAACCGCCTGTTTCATCACGCGCGCACTTTTTACCACCTGTGGCAAAAACATTTTTCCATCGCCAAACAGGTCGCCCACGACGTTCATGCCGGCCATCAGGGTTTGCTCAATAACATCCAGCGCACGGTTAGCATGCTGCCGGGCTTCTTCCACATCCTGCTCCAGATAATCGGTAATACCTTTTATTAAAGCGTGTTTCAAGCGCTCTTCCACCGGAAGGGTTCGCCACTCCTGCTGCTTTTCTTCCTTTGCCGAACCTTTGTCTTTAATGGTTTCGGCATACATCAGCAGGCGTTCGGTGGCATCTTTACGGCGATTTAAAACCACATCTTCAACAAGATTTCGTAAATCTTCGGGAATTTCATCGTAAACCTGCAACATGCCGGGATTGACAATACCCATATCCATGCCGGCTTTTATGGCGTGATACAGAAAAACGGAGTTCATGGCTTCGCGTACCACATTGTTGCCTCTGAAGGCAAACGACAGGTTGCTGACGCCGCCGCTGACTTTGGCATAGGGCAGATTTTCCTTAATCCATTTTACCGCTTTGATGTAATCGACGGCGTAGTTATTGTGCTCCTGAATGC
>JALVAQ010000161.1 GCA_027011095.1 Bacteroidales bacterium | reverse complement strand
TAGCAGTTATTTTTTTGTCGGCTTTTCCCTCTTTAATTTCACGAATGGTTTTTTCGATGGCTTTGTTGGAGGACTCGATAATTTCAACAGCTTTTTGATTTGCTTTTTCAAGTATCGTTTTTTTCGACTGTTCCAGGTTCTGTTTGAGCTGTTCGTATTTTTCCAATGTTGCAGAAAGCTTGTTCTCCGTCAGCAAAAGCTCTTTTTCTTTTTTCTCTATTTTAAGTTTTTCAAGCTCTAGTTGTTGTAACTGCTGGTCGAAACTTACCGCTTTACTACCGCTTTTCTTTTTAGCTTTTTGTAAAACATATTTAGGGAATCCGATTTTCCGGGCTATTTCAAAGGTAAACGAGCTTCCCGGTTTCCCGGTTTGGAGTTTGTAAAGCGGTTGCATCTCTTTTGAATCGAACAGCATGGCACCATTAATCATGCCTTTGCTTTTTTCGGCAGCTATTTTCAGGTTGGTGTAGTGGGTGGTTATTACGCCAAACGATTGTTTGTTGTTTAACTCTTCCAAAACAGCTTCGGCAATGGCTCCACCAAGTTGAGGTTCGGTTCCCGTACCAAACTCATCAATTAAAAACAGTGTGTTGTTATTGGCATGGCGCAAAAAATATTTCATGTTCAGCAGGTGCGAGCTGTAGGTGCTTAAGTCGTTTTCAAGCGACTGCTCATCACCAATGTCAATAAACAGATTATTAAACAGGTATAGCTCGCTATCCTCTTTAGCAGGGATTGGCAGTCCGCACTGTAGCATGTATTGCAGGAGACCGGCGGTTTTAAGACAAACGGATTTTCCACCTGCATTGGGGCCGGAGATAACCAATATACGATTTTCACTGTCTAATTTTAAATCGAGTGGAACCACCGGTTTGTTTTGTGCTTTGTGCGCCAATAGTAACAATGGATGACGGGCATGGTTAAGCTCAATTTTTTTGTCGCCTGTGATTATGGGTTTGTTTGCCTCTGTTTTAATGGAAAAAAGTGCTTTTGCTCTGATAAAATCAATCAGTCCGAGGAACCTGTATAGTTGAAACAGATCATTAAGAAAAGGCCTCAGTAGATTGGTGAAACTGGTTAGTATTTTGATGATTTCTCGTCGTTCGTCGTTTTCCAGTTCCCGAATTTGGTTGTTTATTTCAAAAGATTCGCCGGGTTCAACAAAAACGGTTTGTCCTGTGGCCGATTCGTCATGGATAAAACCGTGCAAGGCTCGTTTGTCGGAAGCTTTTACCGGAATTACCGACCTGCCGTTTCTAACAGTGATGTCAGCATTTTCAGGTATCCAACCCGATTTTTTTGCCAAATCAAAAGCTTTTTTAGTGGCTTTAAAGACCTGTCGCTGTTTTGAAATAATCTGTTTTCTTATTTCAAAAAGCTTGTCGGATGCATTGTCTTTTATTTCGCCTTTGTCGTCAATAATTTTATCTGCGGCAGCATAAACCTCGTTTGGAAAGTACAGCTCTTCGGTAATTGATTTAATCTTTGGAAATTCGATGCTGTTAAGCTTTTCGATGTAGGTTAGAATTTCCAGGATTGTACGTAAAGATGCTCTTAAATCAAACAGGTGTTCCTTTTCCAAATAGCTTCCGGGAGTTTGAACTCCGCGTAAACTTTCACGCATATCAAAAAAATCGCCGGTGGGGAAGGGTTTTCCAAATTGTAAAATCTGTTTAAATTCAACCGTTTGCTCAAGCATTTTTGATATGGTTTCCGCATTGGATGAAAATCGAATCCGGTTAACAAATTGTATTCCCGACTGACTAATACACTCATTAGCAATGAGGGTGCGGATTTTGTCAAATCCAATTTTTTCTTCAAAGCGGGTAGGGTAAATCATGGCTCAAAAGTAGGAAATATTAGTTCACAGTTGCAAACGTGCTCACAGTTGCAAACTGTGAGATGGAATTGTAGATGAGTTGTAGTAGTAGGTTGGTTGTTGCTCAAAGTTGCAAACTGTGAGCTGTGCTGTTGGGTGGTTTTAGTGTTTTTAGCTCACAGTTACAAACTGTGAGATGAGTTATAGTAGGTGTTTTTAGCTCACAGTTACAAACTGTGAGCCGGGTGTGTTAGGGTTTTAGCTCACAGTTACAAACTGTGAGTTAGGTGTGTTAGGGTTACAAACTGTGAGCGGGAATTTTTAGAGCTGGTCTTTTTAGAAGCTGATTAAAACTTTTAAGGCGTCAAACGGGTTGCCTTGTTTGATAAGCGTTTTTGCCCAGGTGTGGCGAAATGTTTGGTCAGAAATTCGTTTGCTTAATTCGGCGTGCTGTTTTAAAAACGGAATAATTTCATTTTTCTCAGGCAGCCTTTCCTGATTACCGAGCTGTCCTAAATCGTTTCCTGTGAGAATTGGGCTAAGGCGAACTTCTTCAGGTAGTGAGTCAACGCCAATACCAATGGTTGTAACCGGTTTGGGGACAATAAATTTGGCATCTCCGGAGGTTCTTACATAATAATCTCCTCCAAGGCGCCCCACCAGATCAATTTTATCGGGATCAATGTTTCCATTACTGTCCAACACTTTTTCGTTAAGGTGTATGTGGAGAATTTCGCAAACAACAAGGTTTCCCGATCCGGGCTTTCCGCTCACCTCAATAATATCCACAACCTTGCATTCCAATTGTAGTGGCGACTCTTTAACTCTGAAAGGTTTTACTTTTACCGACTCAATTGGTGTTAAACCGGCTTTTGTAAATTCGTTTATTCCTTTGGGAAATTCAACGCTGGTGAGGCTCATTTGTTGAACCATGTTGTAGGTTACGGCGTTAATTACCACTTGAGGAACTTCTTTTACGTTTTCCAGGGTGTGTTTGGTAGTATTGTCTCTGCCTCGCCGGCTTGGCGAAAATATCAATCTCGACGGGTTAACGCCAAAGGCATTATAAAAACTAAATGGTGCTAAGTTTGGGTTTCCGGCGGCATCAATGGTGCTTGCAAAAGCGATGGGCCTTGGCGAAATACCTCCAAGAAGTAACTTGAACAGTTGTTGGTTTCCGTACTCTTCTGGAACTATTTCAATCATGGTTTTGCCGGTAAAATGGTTGTTTTTGCTTCGCCAAACCCAATTCGTATGCCATTTTTTTCAGCCCTGCCACGAATTATGATGGTATCGTTGTCATTAATAAACTTTCGTTCGCTACCATCGTTTAGTTTGATGGGCTTTGTTCCCTGCCAGGCCAGTTCAAGCATGGAACCGTACGAATCGGGTGTGGGGCCGGAAATGGTTCCCGAGCCGTACATGTCGCCTGGCTTTATGTTGCAGCCGTTTACAGTTTGATGGGCAAGTTGTTGACTCATGTTCCAGTACATATACTTAAAATTAGAACGTGAGACTCGTGTTTCTTCTCCATTCTCCGGTTTGATAAATACCTCAAGATTTATGTCGAAGTTTCGTTTTCCAGAAGTTTGAAGATAGGGTAAAACGGACGGTTCCTGTTTGGGTCCGCTAACGCGGAAAGGTTCTAAAGCTTCGAGGGTTACAATCCAGGGTGAGATAACAGAACCGAAATTTTTACTTAAAAAAGGCCCCAAAGGGACATACTCCCATTTTTGAATATCGCGTGCTGAAAGATCGTTAAAAAGTACCATTCCAAAAATATGGTCTTCCGCTTTGTCCACGGGGATAGGCTCTCCAAGTTTATTTCCGCTTCCGGTAATAAAAGCGGTTTCGAGTTCAAAATCAATTAGTTTTGAAGGGCCAAATACCGGTGATGAGGCACCTTTTGGCAGGGTTTGTCCTTTAGGCCGGTGGATATTGGTGCCGGAAACAACGATGGAGGAACTTCGTCCGTGATAGCCTACGGGAATGTGTCTCCAGTTTGGCAGTAAGGCATTGGCGGGGTCACGAAACATTATTCCCACATTGGTAGCGTGTTCGATGCTGGAGTAAAAATCGGTATAATCGCCAACGGCAACCGGAAGTTGCATGGTTACCTTGTCAACAGATGTGGTAATTATCTTCAACATAACGCTGTCGTTAAAAAGCGTAGTGTTTCCCTCTTCAAAAAGGTCGGATATTCTTTGCCTTACTGCACTCCAAACTTTTTTATCGTAAGCCAGAAATCGGTTCAAAGTTGTTTCGTTAAATACACGCGGGTCGTTAATAACTCCTGAAAGGTGCCCCAGTTGAGCAAGGGCGTACAAGTTAATTACGGTATCTCCTATTCGGGTGGCAACACCAATCTGCCCGTTACCAAAATCGGCTATGCCAAAGGGGATGTTTTGGATTGGAAATTCAGAATTTTTCGGAACTTCAAGCCAGCTTTTTAATTTTGGGTTGTTTGCTTTAATTTTATTGTTCATTGTTTAAAGTGTTCCACGGTTTTCCTGTTCTCGTTCGATGGATTCAAAAAGCGCTTTAAAATTTCCTTTGCCAAACGATTCGGCACCGTTGCGTTGTATAATTTCAAAAAAGAAGGTTGGCCTGTCTTGTACCGGTTTGGTAAACAGTTGGAGCAGATAACCTTTGTCATCTCTGTCGATAAGAATATTTAATTTTTTCAGGGTTTCCATATCTTCTTGTATGGTTCCAACACGTTGGGTTACTGTTTCGTAGTAGGTGTCAGGTACAAACAGAAAGTCAACGCCTCTGGCTCTTAAATCGGAGATGGTTGAAATGATATCATCGGTGGCCATGGCTACATGTTGAGGCCCAGGACCAATGTAAAAATCAAGATACTCCTCAATTTGAGATTTTTTAAGCCCCTTGGCAGGTTCGTTAATGGGAAATTTAATACGCATGTTTCCGTTGGCCATTACTTTACTTTTGAGCGCTGTAAATTCGGTACTGATGTCCTTATCATCGAATGAAATAAGCTGGTCAAAACCCATAACGGTTCTGTAAAAATCAGCTACCTTGTCCATTTCGCCTTCGTTAACATTGCCTACAATATGGTCAACATAAAGCAGCCCGGTTTCTTTTGGGTTAAAGTCGGGTTCCCATTTAATAAACCCGGGAAAGAACAAGCCGTTATATTTTTTTCGTTCAACAAAAACATGAATGGTTTCGCCGTAGGTATAGATGCCCGAAGTAACAATTGTTCCGTTTTCATCGGTTTCTTCTTTGGGTTCAAAGGCAGGTTTGGCACCACGATTAACGGTATCTTTAAATGCTTGTCGAGCGTCTTCAACATTTAAGGCAATTATTTTAACCCCATCGCCATGTAATTTATGGTGTGCTGCAATGGGTGAGTCGGGTGTTAAGGCTCCCGTAAGTACTAACGTTATTTTTTTCTGCCGCAGAACGTATGACGTTCTGTCGGTTAAACCGGTTTCAAGCCCGGCGTATGCAACGGGTTGGAAACCGAATGCCGACTGATAGTAATGAGCGGCTTGTTTTGCATTTCCAACATAAAATTCAACATAATCGGTTCCCGAGATGGGTAATAAATCTTGAGACATAATGCGTTTTTTTATTGATAATTTTATTGTTTTATTAATCCAACCATGATTTATAATAATCAGGGTCTTCAATTTGAAGTGCTTCTTTTGTAAGTTTTAAAGGTTTGAAAGTGTCCACCATAACGGCATACTCTTTTGTGCCCTTTTTACCGATGCTTCGCTGGATGGCTCCGGGATGTGGCCCGTGTGGCAATCCCATGGGGTGCAGGGTTATTTGTCCTTTCTCAATATT
Source organism: Bacteroidales bacterium (assembly GCA_027011095.1). Taxonomy (GTDB): domain Bacteria; phylum Bacteroidota; class Bacteroidia; order Bacteroidales; family F082; genus B16-G9. The sequence goes on along the minus strand of JALVAQ010000161.1, from coordinate 4,950 downwards.
GTTGCGGCTCATAAAGTCGCCATCAACATAGTAAAGCACTTCATCAGAATCGATGTTGCTGTGATGGTAGGGAGCAGGTATTGCCTTTGGATGATAATCGTACAGGCGTGGCACGAAAGCGCAGGTTACAAAATGCGGTGTTTCAAAGGTTTGATGTACCGGTGGTGGTTGATGGATACGGCCTGTCAAGGGTTCGAAATCATAAATAGAAAGGGCGTAGGGATAGTGATAGCCGTCCCAACCAACAGCATCAAACGGATGATACTCGTAATGATATCCGTAAATGGTGTTTTGCGATTTTATTTTAATTAAAAAATCACCCTGCTCTTCATGGGTTATTAATGCTTGCGGGACTTTTATGTCGCGTTGGTAAAAGGGGGCGTGCTCAAGCAACTGGCCTTCGCTGTTAACGTATCTTTTAGGAAAACGTAATGGTGCATACGATTCAACAATAAACAACCTGTTGTCTTCATCGTTAAAGTCGAATTGGTAAACCGTTCCGCGGGGGATAACTATATGGTCGCCTTTGGCAAAAGGTAAATTGCCATAAACAGATTTAAACACCCCACTGCCTTTATGCACAAAAATCATCTCATCGGCATGGGCGTTTTTAAAAAAATAATCTGTCATTGATTTTTTAGGAGCGGCCAGGATTAGTTGAATGTCATCGTTAAATAATACCGTTTTTCTGCTGGTAAGATAGTCGTTTTCCGGTTTAACCTTAAATCCTTTTAAGGAGCGGTTTTGTAAATTTTTTTCAACAGCTGTTTGAGGGGTTACATCAACGGGTTCATCAATTTTAATAACTTTGGTGGGGGGATTAAGATGGTAAACGATGGAGTAGAGGTCAGAAAATCCTTCTGACGAAATTACTTCTTCAGCATACAAACCTCCCTCGGGTTTTTCAAACACGATGTGTCTTTTGTTTGGAATTTTTCCTTTGACAATGTAATGTGGCATATTAATTTAGAATAAATAAAAATAAAATTGGTTGCCAAAGATAATGATTATGGTTTATTTAAGCAAGATAATTTTTGCAAGACGTTTTACTATGATAAAAAAAAGAGGCTGTCTGAATTTCTCAAACAACCTCTTAAAAAATATATTAACCTATTTTATTTTGTAGTGGGTGGTGCATAAATGTTTTCGTCAACTCTGTAACCGGTGTTGTCTTCGTACCAATCGGTGTAAACACTTCCACCCGATTCTGCCCATTCAACAAAGTGATTATAAGCATTGATAATTTCAACTTGTTCTACCGGGTAATCAAATGAAACGGGTAAATCAAGTGCCCATGGTAAATTATTTACAGTTTGGTAATATTTTCCTGTAACCGGATTTGAATCATCTGCCCAAGTGCCAAACAGCGATTGGTCAGCCAGGTTTGTTGGAGGGTACCCGGCTAAATGAACTTCCTGGCCTCTTGTTTTGTTAAGAATCAAAAATGGGTTATAGGGTGCGCTACCGGTAATGTTACTGGCCAAAGGATTGTTGTACAGAACGTGCAACTGATTGGTGTCGGGGTCAACATAAGGTACATCGGGTTTTGTGTTAATAAAAGTTGAGCCTGAGGGGTTAATCATGTTAAAAGCGTTATCAAAAACTATGATAACTGTATTGGACTGACCTTGCTCTGTACCATTTGCGTTTAGATTTATGTAATTTTCGGAAATGTTGCTGCCGGTTACCGAAGCAACATTTGAAGGATCGCCACCCAGCATAAAGCCAAAGCCATTTTCAAGACTTGCACCAACCGCTCTAACCGAATAGTCGGTAAAGAATTCCACTAATTCGTTTTGAGCGTTTAAAACCGACTTAAAATGATAATCCAAAATCAGGTCGTTAAAGTCATAATCACCTGTTCCCGGCCATAAATCTTCATATGCAAGTGTACCCCAGTCAGTTTCGTTTGGATAATAAACATTAAATGCTCTGTCGGGATCGTTTGGATAATCGTCGTTGTCATCATCTACTCCATCGCCGTCAGTATCGTTTCCCGAAATGGTAACTACCACATTATCAAACATAACACTTTGGTTTGCTATTAAATCGTGTGCCCACATTAAAACCTGACAGGTAACAGTTCCTGTTGGCATTGTACCAACAATTTGTTTGGTAGTCCATGTGGTGGGTGGAGGCGTGTATTCATATTCGATATATGTAATGGCATTTCCGGATGCGTCTTTTGGGATTAGAAAAAGCCATGAACGTAAACCATTTGCATTGGTTGTTGCTTTAATATCGCATGAAAAGGTGACTATGTCATCAGGATTTACGCTAATCATTTGTGAGAATCCGCCCGCATACCTTCCGTTGGTATAGGGTGTTCGTACAACATGGTTCCCCGATTCATCAAACCATTCTCCCGGAGCATAATGGGTTGTAATATACCATCGGTTGTCCACCGGATGGGGTGAGCTCCACCAATTAATGTATCCAAAGTCATTTGTTTCAAAATCACCATTTCCTATTACATTGGTGTTAGAGAAAGATTGAGAATACGTTGTTTTATTAAAGGTTGTATTGTTTTCAATGTTTTTTTGAGTACTGATTGAATCGGGGGGGAGACTGCCATAACCTTCTCCAAAATTTACCGTAACTCCTCCCTCCTTAAATGAATTATTTTCAATGGCAATGGTTTTTGCACCTGCAATAGTAGATACATAAATGGATTTTAATGAAGCGGGAATTTTTACTGAGCCTTTAAAATGGCCAAGAGTATTAAAACTGCCTGAATAAATTAGTTTTCCACCATCGTCAGGAGCGGCTGTATAAATATTAAAGCGACTCCGGTATTTGCTAAAATTAATGCTCGCCGGCATTTCAAGAGATACTGAAACACTGTGGGTTGTGTTAAAGGTAAAGCCGTCAGGTGCTTTTAAATTGTCAATGCTGTTTTTGTTTTCAACGGCAGTTTTATTGCAGCTGTTTGTAACAAACATTAATAGTGGCAATAACATGAGAAAAACTATTCTTCTTTTCATTTTTTGTTTTTTAAAATTAGTGTGGCCACAAGTATTATTTAGTGGGCGGAGTGTAGATGTTTTCATCAACTCTGTATCCTGTTTTATCTTCGTACCAATCGGTGTAAACACTGCCACCTGATTCGGCCCATTCTCTGAAATGGTTGTAAGCATTTAATATTTCAACTTGTTCAACAGGATATTCAAACGAAACAGGCAAGTCAATGGCCCAAGGCAGGTTGCTGGCAGTTTGATACCATTTTCCTGTGGCAGGATTGCTGTCGTCAATCCATGTTCCGAACAGCGCATTATCAACTAAATCAGTGGGTTCTTCTCCTGCAAGGTGTACCTCTTTACCTCTGTCACGATCAACAACAATAAAGGGGTTGTAAGGAGCTGTACCTGTAACATCGGTAGAGGTAGGAGTGCTGTAGGTTACTACCAGTTGATTGGTATCGGGGTCAACATAAGCTACATCGGGTTTTGTATTAACAAACTGTGAGCCTGACGATCCAATGGTGTTAAAAGCATTGTCGAATAAAAAGACCACGCTGTTTGTTTGGTTGTTTTCGGTACCGTTTGAAGTAAGGCTGATGTAATTTTCGGTTAACTGTGTTCCTGTTACCGATTCAATATTGGAAGGGTCACCGCCCATCATCAGGCCAAATCCGTTTATGAGGCTTGCTCCTACGGCTCTTGTTGAGTAATCCAGATAATATTTTACCAATTGGTTTGAGGAGTTTAATACTGATTTAAAGTGGTAGTCTAAAACAAGGTCGTTAAAATCGTAGTCGCCTTCGCCGGGCCACAAATCTTCGTATGCCAGTGTTCCCCAGTCTGTTTCGTTGGGATAATAAACGTTAAATGCCATGGTGGGATCGTTTGGATAGTCGTCAAAATCATCATCAACACCATCACCATCCGAATCGGTTACAGGCCCTGTAACAACAACATTATTGACATATACGGCGGCATTGGCAGTGTAATCGTTTGTCCAAACCAAAACCTGGCACGAGGCTGTTCCGCTTGGCATGGTTGCAACCAGTGTTTTGGTTGTCCAGTTGGATGATGGGTGGTAATAAGTAAGGTTATAATAAGCAAGAACGCTACCATTGGCAGAACGAGGAATAAGATAAAGCCATGAATAGAGCCTGTTGTTGCTTCCTACACTTTTAAGATCGGCTGTAAAGGTGATTACATCGCCCGGATTGGCATCAATCATTTGTGAAACACCACCATAGTAGTAGTTTCCCGGTTCGGTCCATGGTGTTCTTACAACATGGTCGCCACCGTCGTCATACCATTCCATGCTTCCCTGATATTGTGTAAAATACCATCTGCTGTCAACCGGATGAGGCGAACTCCAGTAATGGATAGTTCCGAAATCGTTGGTTTCAAAATCACCATTTCCAACCACATTGCTTCTGCCGTGGGTAAGCTTTGGAGCATGCATGGTTATATTATTTTCAAAAGGCGTTGCTTTTGCTCCCGGTTCAGTTGTGTCGGGAGGGTTGAGTCCGTAGTCGTCTCCAAAATTAATGATGACTCCGTCTTCTTTAAAAGAGTTGTTTGAAATGCCAACTGTTATATCACCAACGATGGTAGTTACATATATTTCAGACAATGCAACGGGAACTTTTATTTTTCCTGAAAATTTGTTGTTGTTATCAAAACTTCCTGAAAGCAAGAGTTTTCCACCTTTGGCAGGATTTGCCGTATAGATGTTAAACCTGCTGCGGTATGCATCATTAAAGGTTATGGTAGTAGGCATCTCAATGGTAACAGGTACCTCGTGGGTTGTTTCAAAGGTAAAACCATCAGGAATGTTTAAATCTTTCATGGTTGTTTTGTTGTCCGGAGTGTTTGTTCTACAGCCGGTTGTAAAAATAAGCAGCAAAGCAACAAATGATAACAGGATACTGATTTTTGTTTTCATGGCGATATAATTTATAGGTTAATATTTTTCAAAATTGTAACATCTTTGTAT
>JALVAQ010000160.1 GCA_027011095.1 Bacteroidales bacterium | reverse complement strand
GTTTGAAGGAAACGGCTCTACCGGCGGACTTTATTATACCGATGGCTGCGGAAACTCCAAAACATTTAAAATGTCGTCGGCTATTTATATTTTTAACGGTTACCATGTTGACTTATTGGCACCAGGCCCTTACCATGTGCCTGATTATTTAACCTGGCCACAGCTGACCGAACTGTGGGAACACGGCTGGGGAATAGATAATCATGGCATCTCAGATCCTGTAACAGGCCATGCCAATTACGATATTCAGCGTACCCAGAGTTATGCCAAACGAAAAGTAAACGATTCGCTTTATATTAAAACTTTTGTACAACCCAATCAGGGAGATGCCTATTTTGTACCATGTCAAAACAACCATTATAATGGTTTTATTAGCCATGGAATACAGGATGGTTTAAATGCCGATGAACACGGAATAGATGTAAACGACACCACTATCGACTGGTTGCAAACAGTTAAAATCAATAGAATTTTTGACGGGAATGGATATAAAAATAAAGCAGATGAGTTGTATGGATACAGCCAACAAGGCTCAAACAGATGGGTTCCCTGGGGCTGGCATACCACTTTAACAGCCGCTTTTTCTTCCGAACTCACCCAAATATATTATACCTATGGCGAGCTTGGAATGGACAATATTTTAATTGCTCCCGATGATGAAATTTTGGATTACCTTGCTGTTAAGCAGGCGGTAACGGTAAATAAAACGTTAACAAGCAATAGGCTTACATTAACCTTTTCAGGCGATGTTCCATCCGACAGAAGATTTTACGCCTTAACCCTAAAGGTTTTTTCCGATGCCCAAATAAACGCCATTGATGTTTATGGAACCGATGATTATTCTTACTCAGGGCTGTATCAGGACTCGGCGTTAATTAATCTTGCGTGGGACGGAAGGTACTATTACCCCATGGAGTATCTTGCCGATTCGTTTACAACCGTTGCAAGCCAGTCTGCCAGCCAGTACGATGCCATGGTGGCCATGGATTACGTTATTTTGATGGACTGCGGACAACAAAAGGACAGCCTTCGCGATGTGTTGTGTAGTTTAAACCAACAGGGATGGAACCCCGGTTATGATGCGGGATTTTGTGATGTTTTGGCCGTTAACATAGGAAACGACACCACGGTTTTGGCCGATAGCTGCGTTCAGTTTTCGGGGCCGGATGGCGATTACACCTACTTATGGAGCACCGGCGACACCACAAAAAACATTGAAGTCTGCCCGGAAACCGATACAACCGTGTGGCTTACCATTTCAAACAACCTGAATTTTTGTGCCACCGACAGCGCTACCGTTTTCATACATACCTACTCTTTTTCGCTTGGCCCTGACACAACAATTTGTCAGGGCGAATGTATATCACTTGCGGGACCTGATAGTATGATGACTTACCAATGGTTTGTTGCCGACACGGTTTTCGACACATCACAAATTGTTACTGTTTGTCCTGTTGACACCACCGAATACACTTTAGAAGTTACCGACCTCATGGGGTATGTAACTTCCGATACGATTGTTGTGAATGTTTTGCCAATTCCCGAATGGAGCCTTGCCCCCGATACTGTTATCAATCTTGGTGAATGCGATTCTGTTTTCGGACCTGACGGGTTTGCCGGCTATCGATGGTACAATGCCGATACGTTGTACGACACACTTAAAAACATACAGGTCTGCCCTGTTGATACAACCGCTTATGCATTGGTTACAACAACCTTGCAGGGATGCGAGTCTTCCGACACCATAGTTTACAATGTAATCACATTGAATTTTTCGTTGGGTTCCGATACGGCTGTTTGTTTAAATAATTCCATAACACTTACAGGTCCCGATTCAATGGAAATTTACCGTTGGTACGAATCGGATACATCCAACCTGATAGACACCGTTCAAAGTATTACCGTTTCGCCCATTGATACAACCATGTATATTTTGTATGTGGTTGATAGCCTTGGTGCTTATAATTCGGATAGTATAATGGTAAATGTTTTGCCACTGCCTGATGCTTCCATAACCTTTAGCAGCTCAGCCTGCGACGGCAATGTTGCCCGCATTGTAGTTACCCCGTCAGTCGGCTACGACAGCTATATCTGGCATTACAACAATCAGGTTGACACCTCTTCTTTTGGTGTGCTGGCATTTATACCCAACCAATCGCAAAACGTTGTTGTCGAGGTGGTTGACAGCAGCAACTGCATAACACAGGATCAAACTTTTGTCGAAGTGTGGCCAAATCCCCTGCTCACTCCTCCTAACGACACATCTGCCTGCACAGGCGACAGTGTTACATTTATTGCCAGCGGAAACGGAGATATTTGGTGGGAAGACCTTTTGGGAAATCAAATTTCAGACACCAACTATATCATAACCAAAACAATAGCCGACACCGTTTTTATTGTTAAAGACACTTCTGCTTACGGATGTTTAAGCACCGATTCGGTAACTTTAACCATGTTGCCGCTACCTGAAGTGGTGCTGCATCATCCCGATACCGCCGTTTGTGCCTATACCACCCTAACCCTTACAGGAAGCGGTGCCGATAGTTATGTTTGGTTTTTTAACAACAGCCAAAAAACGGGTGATACCATTTTGTTTTATACTGTTGATACCACCGGTTTTCTGTTGCAGGGAACCTCTTTGGAAGGATGTATTAATTTCGATACGGCCACAGTTAATGTTAAAGCTGCTCCGGACGTTTCTGCCTGGGGATTGCTGCCTGCTTATTGCCAGAATGATGCTCCCGATTCGTTATTTGGGATTCCCGAAGGGGGTGTTTTTTCGGGAAGTGGAATGGTGGGAACCATTTTTACGCCTTCCATAGCGGGAACAGGAGAACAACAGGTGATTTATACTTTTACAAACACCGAAACCTGTACCGGATACGATACTTTAACAACATTTATTTACAGCGTGGGAAACGGCATCAATTTGGGTGACCCCGACACCTTATCGCCGGGCGATACCATTAAACTTGATGCAGGCGAAGGGTTTGATCGTTACTTATGGAACACCGGCGATACAACACAGGTTCTTACCATACCCTACAACCCGCATTTTGCCGGAACCCGCCGTTACTCGGTAGTGGGAATCATCAATCAATGTACATC
>JALVAQ010000159.1 GCA_027011095.1 Bacteroidales bacterium | reverse complement strand
CCCGGGCTTCACCCGGTGCTATTCAAATAGCATCCCTTCGGGACTTTGGTAAAGAGTTGTTAAAAAAAACAGGTAAAGTTTTTTAGCTTAACAAAATCACTATCACATCAAAATAGGAATTAGCCGCTTTGGTGTAAACGATAAAATATCATCATTGTACAGTACAATTGGCATTACCTTTGCATAATTTAGTACTTTTGACTTTCATTTAAACCGGTTCGATGAAAAGGATTTCTGTACTGTTTTTTGCACTTATTTTCTTGAGCATGCAAGCTTATGCAACGCATCAGCGGGCTGCGGAAATAACATACAAACATCTTACCGGACTTACGTACGAGTTTACCATTACCATGTACACACGAACATCAAGCCCTGCCGATGACACCCGAAACACCATGCCAATAATATGGGGCGATAATTCGTCGGAAGAAATCCCTCGCATCATTTTTACCGATTGGGGCGATGATATTTCGTACAATGTGTATGTGGGACAACACACTTTTCCGGGTCCGGGGAGTTATACCATCTCGGTGGAAGACCCAAACCGTAACAACGGCGTTGTAAATATTCCCAACTCGGTAAATGTACCCATTTATGTGGAGTCAACGTTGGTTATTAATCCTTTTTTAGGCTACAACAACTCGGTGCAGTTGCTGAATCCTCCCATCGATAAAGCCTGTGTGGGGAAACTGTTTATTCATAATCCGGCAGCTTACGACCCCGATGGTGATAGCCTGTCGTATAAGCTGGTTGTGTGTAAAGGAGCAGCCGGTTACGATATTCCGGGTTATACCTTTCCAATGGCTTCCGACTATTTTAAGTTGGACTCGTTGAATGGAAATATGGTCTGGAAAAATCCCATGTTGCAAGGCGAATATAATGTGGCATTTGTTGTGCAAGAGTGGAGAAACGGCACCCTTATAGGCAGTGTCCGCCGCGATATGCAAATTACGGTGGTTGCCTGCGACCATGACCCGCCGGATATTTTTGCACTTGACGATACCTGCGAAATAGCCGGTAACTTTTTAAAATTTCCGGTATCGGCTACCGATCCCGAAGGTACTCAGGTTACCATTACAGCTTTTGGTGGCCCTTTTACTTTGGCCGACAGCCCCGCACGGATTAATCCCGATCCCGGTGTGGGTACAGGTACGGCACATACGCAGTTTGAATGGGATACTAAATGTACGCACATACGTAAAAGTGCTTATAATGTGGTTTTTAAAGCCAAGGATAACGGGTACCCTGTACGACTCGTTAACTTTAAAAACAGTACTGTTAAAGTTATTGGCCCTGCCCCTGAAAACCTTACAGCTGTTGCGTTGGGAAACGGTATCAACCTTGATTGGGTTAAGGAACAATGTGCCAATGCCACAGGGTACAATATTTACCGGAAAGCCGACTCATCAAATTGGGAACCGGGAGTTTGCGAAACCGGTGTGCCTGCCTATACAGGTTTTAAATTGATAAATACAATTGAAGGAGTACATAATTCGGAGTTTCGTGATGACAACCTGGGGAACGGGCTTAACCACGGAATAAGATACTGCTACCGGGTTACGGCAACATTTCATGATGGGGCAGAGAGTCTGGCGTCAAATGAAGCCTGCACTTTTTTAAAGCGTGATGTTCCGATTATTACACATGTAAGCAACGATAGCACTGATATCAATGCAGGCAGGGTGATGGTGATTTGGGCCAGGCCTACAGAGCTGGATACCATTCAGTATCCGGGACCCTATCAATATACCTTGTTTCGTAATAATGGAGTTTCCTGGAATAATCCCGTAGAAGTTACCGTGCTTGACGGGATGGAGGACACAACCTGGTTGGATGCCTCGGTTAATATGAATTCCAACAACCAATCATACAGTTATCGTGTTGACCTCTCCAGTAAAACAGTGGGATTTATTGATAGTTCACAAGATGCCTCTTCCATGTTTTTAACGCTGCATCCCTTTAACAAAGCATTGCGGTTAACCTGGTCGTTTAAAGTGCCATGGATAAACGAAAAATATGTTGTTTACCGGAAAAATCCGGGAAGCAATACGTTTTTTGCGATTGATACGGTGGATAAAACAATCTATTTTGACAGGGGACTGGAAAACAATACCGAGTACTGCTATTATGTTAAGGCCATTGGCCACTATTCGGTTCCGGGTATTGTTGACCCGTTGATAAACCTGTCGCAAATTGCTTGTGGTGTGCCCGATGATAAGGAGCCTCCCTGTAAACCTGTTTTGACAGTTAAAACCGATTGTGACAATATCGAAAATACATTGTCATGGAATCTGCCTTACGATAGTTGTAATTATGATGTTGCCAAATATGTGATTTTTTATTCGCATCCCGGTGCAGATAATTTGATTGCCATTGACTCCATTACCAATCCTTACGATACAACTTTTGTTCATGTTAATATTGATAATGTAGTTGGTTGCTATGGTGTTATTGCAGTTGACTCGGTTGGAAACAGAAGTGAGATGTCAGACGTTACCTGCGTTAATTACGATGCCTGTCCCGCCTGTGGCCTGCCCAATGTATTTACTCCAAACGATGATAATTTCAACGATTTGTTAAGGCCCATCAATAAAAATCCTAAGGCCACCATCGACCACATTGAATTGTCTGTTTTTAATCGCTGGGGTGTGGAGGTGTTTTATACCGAAGACCCCGAAATTAAATGGGATGGAAAAAATCAGAAAACCGGAAAGCTGTTGCCTGATGGCACCTATTTTTATAAGTGTACTGCTTATGTGGTTTCAAACGAAGGCGTTATTACCACTCATTTGCAAGGGTCGATTACCATCCTTACCGGGAATAAATAATCATTTTTTTGGAAACGGTTTTATTATTGCTACGCAAAGCTACCCAGTATATCCCCGGTGGTAATTTGTTTGAAATTGACAGAGTGGATTCTTTTTCACCATAGATAATGTATCTGTAAACTTCGGTGCCTAAAATGTTAACAATTGATATTGTTGCTTTTTCAGAGCTTTCATTAATAAGTATTCTGAACCTTCCGTTATTGGGATTGGGTGCCAGTATGATTTCACTGGATTTGTGGGTTTGAGGAGCAGAAGTATAAATCGAATTGAAGCAAATAGTTAGTGG
>JALVAQ010000158.1 GCA_027011095.1 Bacteroidales bacterium | reverse complement strand
CCTGTTTTCCGCAATGCAACACCCTAAAAATTTTTAAGGACAATTTCGTATAGTTCCTGCTGCTGTTCATCCATACCCAAGAGTTTCTGCTTTATTTGTTTTGACTCGGGTAACTGATAGGTTATCTGATACATATTGTGGGTCACTTCTGCCGCCTTCTTTATTGATAGTGTAGACTTCTCTTTATATAGCACGCGTTCTAATTCCTTATATATTGTGTATGCAGTAAAGCTGATACAAATGTGAGCTTTAATCCTATCTATCAAGTGATGATAAATAGGACGTATTCTTAAATCTGTTTTAGACATCCTGAATGCTCTTTCGATGTGCCACAGGTTTTGGTAGTTTTCAATAACTTCTTTGTCATTTAATTTGGTATTGGTGATATATCCCTTAAGTCCATCCCACTGTTGATCCTGATTAAATTTGTCATAGTCTATCTCAATAGATATCTCGCCATCCAATTTTAAATATTTATTGTAGCCTCTGTTGTTGATATTGGATTTGGTAAGCTTGCCTGATTTTATGCGCTTTTCAAGACGTTTTAACCCTCGCTGACGATTGTAAGCATCTTTTGCCGCTCGTTTGTCGGAATAGTTTATTATGAGCCTTTTGTCGTCAGGAAGTTCAATGCTTATTGTGTCTCCATCGGAATATTGCCTGGATAATATCTCTGCTTTTATTTTATCCGATTCATTTTTAATTCTTGCTCCTAAGATGTATTCATATTCTTTACCTTCTAATGCGGTAATATTGGATTTGGATAATAGGCCTGAATCAGCAATAACAACCGGCTTTTCCAAATTGAATTTCTTGCTGACCTTTTCAAGAAATGGGATTAAGGTATGTCCTTCGTAAGTATTTCCTTCAAAAATATCATAACCTATGGCATAACCTCCTAAAGCAACCAACAATCCCAAAAATATTTGAGGATGTTGATGTTTGCCATCTTTTGAAAATCCTGTCTTGCGCAAGTCATCTTCATCACTGGCTTCAAAATAAAGAGTCGTCATATCATAAAAAACAACGTTTATTTCACCGCCTACAACTCGTCTAGTATGCTCAAATGCTATTTGTTCAACCTGAGGCTTTAAACGATTGTTTAGCTTGTCTAAAAAACGGTATATGGAATCTATGCCAAGTGATACGCCTTGATATCGATATAGGTATTCGGATGTTTTTAGTTTGCTTAAAGGGAATGCCAAACGGGATATCACCAAATGGCGAAACATTTCTTCATTTATCTTATTAAAACCAATATGGTCAAATATTTTACCAAAGATAAGTTCGGGACCTACAGTTCGAATATTTGAGTTCTGTAACGATTCGAAAACCTGTTCAACAAGTTTATCATTCTTGCTTTCAAACAATTCGAGTTGTTTCTTAAGTTCTTTTATCTCTTGATGGGCTTGTTTTTTCAACTCCTCTATTTTCTGCAACACTGTGGCGGAACCCATAGTCTTTACTACTTTATAACGCCCTTTTTCCTTACTAATTATCTGGATACTAATACTTCCAGACCTGTTTTTCAACTCTCTTACATACATAATAACAATTTTGCAACACCCAAAGATAGAAAATTAATACTGATTGTCAGTGTGTTATGTGGGTGTTGCAAAAAAGTGCGGAAAACAGGAAAAAGGCGGTTATCAAGAAGTTTTAAAAATCAGCCTTGAGGCGATGATGCGAGCAGAACGGGAGGAACACAATAAACTTCAGGGTGATATGTCTAACGGTTACCGATATCGTAAGACGTTCGGACAAGGAAAGATATTAGAGTTGCAAGTGCCACGCAGCCGCAGGGGTAATTTTTATCCTATTATACTAGGTTTATTACGCGATCAGGAGGAAGAATGTCGCAAGATGGCATTTAGCCTTTATGGTGCAGGATTAACCACAGAACAAGTAGGTAATATATTTGGTGAGATTTACGGGAAACGGTACAGCACAAGTCAGGTTAGCCGCATGTTTGAATACGCTCGTTCAGACGTTCAAGCGTGGCTTAACCGGCCATTAGAGCCCTATTACCCCATCATTCTGATTGATGCGACTTTCATATATACACGACGCTTGGATCATGTAAGCAAAGAAGCGTATTATACCATATTGGGAGTACGCAAGGATCGTACACGCGAAGTACTGGCGATTGTAAACTTTCCTACAGAGAGTGCACAAGCCTGGGAGGAAGTATTTATTGGATTAAAAAACCGCGGGATGGAAGAAACCGGACTGGTTGTTTGTGATAGTCTTTCATCAATAGAGAACGCCATATGGAAACAATTTCCAGGTACTGAAATACAATTGTGTACCATTCATTTACAAAGAAACGTGCAGAAACGAATTAAGCCCAAAGATAAATCAGAGGTAGCAGAAGATCTTAAAGATGTTTTTCGCACCGGAGACAGGCACGATAGCAAAACACGTGGATGGGAACGCTGGAAGAAATTTTGCAGGAAATGGGAGCGCTATTATCCTTCCATAGGACGTATGACAGAAGATCGCAGGTACATGCTTTATTTTACTTATTTGGATTATGACTACAGAGTTCAAAGCATGATATATTCAACAAATTGGATAGAGCGTCTTAACCGGGATTACAAAAGAACTACCCGGATGCGAGGAGCTTTACCCAGTCCGGAAGCTACAATATTGCTATTGGGCTATGTGGCAATGACAAGGAGCGCATACCAAAGAAAGCTGCCAAAAATAAATTATGAAACCACTAAATTACAATGGGAAGAATGAATGGAAGTTCGCTTCGGCTACGCCTCCGCTTCACTTCCATTCATTCTTCCATCAAAAAAAAAGAAAAAGAAAAGAAAAAATGTATAACTTTGAATTTAAATTAAGAAGCCATTACACACAAAAAGGGATACTACCGAAATTTAGCCAAACTCAAGTCACAGTTACAAACTGTGAGTGGAATGGTGTTGTTTAGAATAGGTGTTGTTCACAGTTGCAAACTGTGAACGGAGTGAGAGAGGTTACAAACTGTGAGCAGAGTTAGTTTTTGTCTATTTACCTTCTGCTCACGGTTTGCAACCGTGAGCTAAGTGCTACAATTAAGTAACCATCCAAATAAACCCTCTTGAATCCAGCACCACAGAAGTTTTGTTTACGGT
>JALVAQ010000157.1 GCA_027011095.1 Bacteroidales bacterium | reverse complement strand
GACAATGCTTTAAAAGGGCTTGCATTACTTGATGAGAACAAAGATATTGCAGCCGTAATCAGCGATATGAAAATGCCACACATGTCGGGAATAGAGTATATCAGGAAAGCTAAAGACAGATATCCTGCAATACCGTATTTTATTTTAACAGGCTATGATGTAACAGATGAAATTCAAGAAGCACTGGATCGGGGATTAATTTTGAAATGTTTTCAAAAACCATTTAACATTATTGAAATAGCAAGTTCAGTTGAAGAGTCAATTAACAATAAATAAACTCCTCTCCCAATACCAATTAGCCCATAGCTGCCACTCTTTAAAATTCGCATAGGCCTTTTATTTAGAATTATTTTTAATTACCTTTGCCATTCTTAAAAAAAACAGTACTTCCACGCATGAATAAATCAATTAATATTTTAAGAAAGTTACAATTAACCAAAACAGATATACTTAACGATTACCGCATTGCCAACGAAAGCCGCCAGGCCAGCCTGTTGGGACGACGCGAGGTATTGACCGGAAAAGCAAAGTTTGGCATCTTTGGCGATGGCAAGGAGATACCGCAACTTGCCATGGCACGAAGTTTTAAGAATGGAGACTGGCGTTCGGGCTATTATCGCGATCAAACTTTTATGCTGGCAACGGGTATGATGACCTTGGAAGAGATTTTTGCACAGCTATACGGTGATACCGACCTAAAGGCAAATCCCGCCAACGGAGGCCGGTTGATGAACAACCATTTTGCAACCCGGAGCCTTGATGAAAAGGGCCAATGGAAAGATTTGACAAAGCAGAAAAACTCATCGCCCGACAGCTCACCCACAGCCAGCCAGATGCCTCGCTTGCTGGGACTGGCCATGGCATCAAAATATTTTAAGGAGAACAAAGCGCTCCACAAGTTCAAAAAGTTTTCAAACAAAGGTACCGAAGTTGCCTTTGGAACCATTGGCGATGCTTCTACCTCGGAAGGCCACTTTTTTGAAACATTGAATGCAGCAGGTGTTACACAGGTACCTATGGTTATGTCGGTTTGGGATGACGGCTGGGGTATTTCGGTTCCCAATTCAAAGCAGACCACCAAAAGCAATATTTCGGAAATCTTAAAAGGTTTCCAAAAGGAAAAAGGAACCAACGGGTTTGACATCTACCGCGGAAATTGTAGCGACTATGCGACCTTAATTGAACTTTATCGCACAGGTGTGGAAAAGACCCGCAAAACGCACGTACCGGCCTTTTTTCATATTCAAAACTGCACCCAACCGCAAGGGCATTCAACCTCAGGTTCGCACGAACGATATAAAACCAAAACACAACTGGAGAGTGAAACCAAACGCGATGGTCTTTGGGCCATGCGTCAATGGATTTTAGACAACCAAATTGCCACCACCGATGAACTGGACGAAATAGAAAAAAACGCCATTCGACGCACCCGTGAGGCCAGAAAAAATGCCTGGAAAAATTTTCTAACCCCGTTGGTTGAAAAGCGCAATACCTTTATAAAGATGGTGGAAACAACAAGCTGCCATTGTGCCTCTACCGATGAGATACAGGAAATTAAAGATAATCTGAAAAAAATCGGCGAACCCATTCGCAAAGACATCTATTCGGCTGCGAGAAGAATATTGTGGAAACTGTGCGACAGCTGTAGCGTTCCGCACGATTCGCTCAGGGTAAAAATTACCAAATGGTTGGAAGAGGAGATGACTGACAGCCGTAACAGGTACAGCTCTCATCTTTATAGCCTGTCGGATAAATCTGCTATGAACATTGCTCCCATTGCACCGGCATATGCCGAAAAGGAGGAACTTGTTCCTGGTAGAGAAATTCTTCGCGACAATTTTGATTATCTGTTTAAAACCAATCCTCTGGTGTTGGCTTTTGGTGAAGATGTGGGAAAAATTGGCGGTGTCAACCAAACCTACGAAGGTTTACAGGAAAAATATGGTGAAGAGCGGATATTTGATACCGGCATCCGCGAAGCCACTATCATAGGACAAGGTCTTGGAATGGCCATGCGCGGATTGCGTCCCATTGCCGAGATTCAATACTTTGACTACCTGCTTTACGGCTTACAGGTAATCAGCGACGATTTAGCAACCCTGCATTATCGTACCCGTGGTGGACAAAAGGCTCCCATGATTATCAGCACAAGGGGGCATCGATTGGAGGGAATCTGGCATTCTGGTTCGCCGTTAAGTATGGTAATCAATTCGGTGAGGGGGGTGCATGTTGCCGTTCCACGTAATATGACACAAGCTGCCGGACTGTACAACACATACATGGAATCGGATCAGCCGGTAATTATTATTGAACCGCTTAACGGCTACCGCCTGCGCGAAAGAAAACCGTTAAACATCGGAGAATTTAAAACGCCTGTGGGGGTACCCGAAGTGCTTATCGAAGGTGATGACATCACGCTGGTAACTTACGGTTCGTGTATAAGAATTGCGCAAGATGCCATAAAATTACTGGAGAAAACAGGGGTTTCATGTGAGCTGATTGATGTTCAAACGCTTATTCCTTTCGACACAACAGGCGTAATACTTGAATCGCTGAAAAAAACCAATAAGATTGTTTTCTTTGATGAGGATGTACCAGGAGGAGCCACTGCTTACATGATGCAAAAAGTACTTGAAGACATGGACGGTTACCACTATTTGGATGCCAAACCGGAAACCGTTACCGCCAATGCTCACCGTGCTGCCTACAGTACCGATGGCGATTACTTTTCGAACCCCAACGAAGAGGATGTTTTTGAAAGAGTTTACCAGGTGATGCACGAATATAACCCCGCAAAATACCCTGCAGTTTTTTAACCACTGAATAGTGATAGCCGGTTTATGTTGAGTGGATTTTCAGGGGCAAGCAAAAGAAAAAGTATCAAGCCATAAAAGGAAAGGCAATAATAGTTTTGCCCATTATTTCTCCTAAAAATATCAATTGGTAAAGAGGAGGGGATTGCGCAACCCGGAGAGCTAACAAAAAAGCCCTGCAAATGAATGCAAGGCTTTAAAAGTGATCCGTCGGAGGCTCGAACTCCGGACCCTCTGCTTAAAAGGCAGATGCTCTACCTGCTGAGCTAACGGATCATCATTCCGACAGCCATCATAATTGCTATCAGAATTGGAG
>JALVAQ010000156.1 GCA_027011095.1 Bacteroidales bacterium | reverse complement strand
ATAAATATTTCCTTAAGCCGTCCGGTAATTTTTAACATACCGTCTTCATCAATAACCCCTTTGTCACCGGTATGAAGCCATCCGTCTTCAACCACCTCTTTGGTAAGTTCGGGTTTTTTATAATAGCCTATCATGATGCTTGGGCCTTTGGCCATAATTTCACCTTCGGGTGATATTTTTACCTCCAGATTTTTAACCGGAGGGCCTACTGTTCCAATTTTACGTTGTCCTTTTTCAAAGGTGTTCACTGCAATTACCGGTGAACTTTCCGTCATACCATACCCTTCAAGGGTGGGTAAACCGGCAGCATTAAATACTCTGGCCAAACGAGGTTGAATGGCAGCACCACCCGAAATAATAGCCCTCATGTTACCACCCAGCGCTTCGCGCCATTTGGAGAAAATTAATTTGTCGGCAATTTTAAGCTTTGCAAGATAAAAGGGATTTGCAATATCATATTCGTATTTTTCGCCAAGGCGTACGGCCCAGAAAAAAAGTTGATGTTTAATACCGGTCAGTTTGCGCCCTTTGGCAAGAATTTTATCGTAAACTTTTTCGAGCAACCGGGGCACTGTGGTTAAAATATGTGGCTTAATCTCTTGAATATTAGCCGCAATAGTACCCATGTTTTCGGCATAATAAATGGAAACTCCAAGGTACATAAACACGTAAATGTTGGTTCTTTCGTAAACGTGGCATAGCGGTAAGTAGCTGATGCTTCGGCAATACTGGTCAACAGGGAAAATGTGGTAAACAGCACTAACATTGCTTAAAATGTTGTTGTGCGACAGCATTACCCCTTTGGGGTCGCCGGTGGTGCCTGATGTGTAAATCATGGTGGCAACATCGTTAGGTTTAACAGCATTTTTGGCTTCCTTTAACTGCTCTGGATTTACATTTGATTTACCCAAGTCAATAAGTTGATTCAGGTGCTTTTGATCTTCCATTTCAGTAAAGGTGTAAACACCTAAAACATTGTCGATGTCAGGAAGAATGTGCTCTATCTTTCTCCAAATTTCTTTTCCCGAAATAAAAACATACTTTGCATCCGACTCGCGTAATATGTATTTGTAATCCGACTCGCTAATGGTCGGATAAATGGGTACATGAATTGCTCCGAGCTGCAATATTGCATGATCAACAAAATTCCATTCAGGCCTGTTGGGTGATATGGTGGCGACCTTATCACCTTTTTTAATCCCCAACTTCATCAACCCGTAACTAATATAATCCACTGTTTGACGGATTGTTTTTATATTGTACTTAACCCATTTTCCATTTATTTTTCCTGCTAAAACGTCCTCTTTAGGTTCAAACTCCTTTTCGTAACGAGGCAGTAAATCAAATATCCTTTTAACTTCCATGTTGATACAATTTTATAAAGCGCAAAAGTAAACAAATTATTAAGTTTGTATAATACTGGAATACAATATAATACAAACAATTACGCATGCATAATAATAAATTATATTTTGGAGTGTCATTTTCATTTCTCATCCAAAATTGGTAAAAACAAATTATATAGATGTTATATTATTAACAATAAAGAGTGTATATTTGTACTGTAGTTAATTCATAATTGAAAATATTGTATTAATCTGAATGTAAACATTATATACAAAAAGATATGTGTACAACCTGCGGATGCGGCGAAAATGTTGAAGTGACAATATTACGTCCGCAAAAAATAAAAAATGTTACGGAAGGCTTATCGTTGGGACAACATCAGCATCACGACGAGCACCCTCATCATCATGAACACCCTCATCACGAACAAAAAGTTTTAGATGTTGAGGTGGATGTTCTACAACAGAATAATCTGCTGGCCGAAAGAAACCGCGGCTATTTTGAAGCGAAAAACATTTTGGCCGTTAATCTTGTAAGCTCGCCCGGTTCGGGTAAAACCTCGCTGCTCGAAGCGACCTTAAAAATCAAACAACCCGGCATGTCGTTTTACGTTATTGAGGGCGACCAGCAAACCATGAATGATGCTGACAGAATCGATGCTACGGGAGTGCCTGTTGTTCAAATCAACACCGGACAGGGTTGCCATCTTGACAGCAACATGATAAACAGAGCTGTTAAAGAACTAAACCCCGATGACAACTCGATCGTTTTTATCGAAAATGTAGGTAATTTGGTTTGTCCGGCCATGTTCGATTTGGGTGAAGGCACCAGAGTTGTTATCATTAGTGTTACCGAAGGTGATGATAAGCCCGTTAAATATCCCGATATGTTCCACTCGGCACAATACTGTATTATCAACAAAATTGATTTGCTGCCCTATGTTGATTTTGATGTTAAAAAAGCCAAAGAGTACGCCTTAAGGGTCAACCATCATTTAAAATTCATCGAACTTTCGGCTCGTACGGGGGAAGGGATGGATAAATGGATAGCGTTACTGCGCGAATTAAAAAAGTAATTTTCATCATTCTTAAAGTAAGTCAGGTTCTATGGTTTCTCCTTTTTTCATTTGCATAATTGACTCATAAAGTCTGTCAGCATTTGCTTTGGAACTCAACAGATGTACGGTTTCCATAATTGAGTTGTATTCGTCCAACAAAATCATCACAGTTCCTTTACCTGATTTTCTTTTTATTACTAACGTTTCATGGTTGTTTTCAACATTGTCAAGGAATTTTTTAATTCAGTCCTGAACACTGTAAAATGTGCAATAAAACTACAAAACCAATACTTTTCTAATATATTGCTTGTCGTTTTGAGTGGCAATTAACAAATAAACACCGGGTTTAAAATTACCTGAAACATGTGTTCTGATGGTGTTTCCGTTTAGGTGCTTACCATGATAAACAACATTTCCAAGATTATCAATCATGCGGATGGTAACCTCCTCATTAAACGGTGTGTTTATTATTAAATTAAAACTTCCGCCGTTTGGATTGGGAGCAACAAGCATGTTAAAGGCTTTTGGCATGTTACCCAGTACCCCAACCGTGTTATCCACAACAATGTATAACGAATCGGAAGCCGCACCGGCACCACAATCGTTAACCGCCTGTACCTTAAGCCATACTTCTCCCATAAAACTTGTGTTCCAGTAAACGGTAACAGCGGTATCGTGGTCAATTACTTCGCCTGCCTCCGAAGGAGTAACCGTCCAGTTGTAAGCAGTGGCATTTTCCACCGAATAGGTGGTGTAGTTGGTTTCCGAAACTTTAAAGATGTCAACAAAATCGGGTCCCTGGGGTTTGACAGGGGCATCCGGAACATTTTTAAAGGTTAAAACCACATCATCGGAAAAAGTACCTCCATCGTTATCAACAATGGTAAGTGTAAGGGTGACATTTCCGGTTGTGGCATCCTGTGTGCCGGGCGTATAAACAGGTTGCAACGAAACGGGATTATTAAATGTACCATCGCCCGAAGTGGTCCAGTTTACGCTGCTTTGGTTGGTGGCAGTTGCCATTAACTGATAGCCGCTGTTGGCGCAGGCATCGTCATCGGGACCGGCAAAAACAGTGGTAACCAGCATCGACGGCAGTTCAATATAGTCGAGCCATGCACAATCGGCGCCACCGCTTCCCGAAAAATCTTTTTTATAAATCCATTTAAACTCGTGGTATCCGGGATTGATGTCGTAAACCTGCTGTGTCCACCCTTCGTTGGTTCCCGACCAGGAGCTGCGTAACTCATCATCAATGTAAAATTCAAACACATCAAAATCGGGTTCGGAAGAAACTTTTTTATAAAATTTAATCTGATCCTGTCCCATTACCTGATAGGCTATGGAAAGTTGGCTTGTTTGGCCATCGCTAATAGCTCCCGATTTTGCCTGATAAAATCCCTCGTAAGGATATTGGTTGCTTATTACCCATGGCATATCGCCACCCTGCTGCCAATCAAATTTGTTGAAATTTCCGGTTTCAAAGTCTTCTAAAAACATCCCGATTTTTGGGAAATAGGTTTTTTGTTCCAAATAGCCGGCTGACTGTGAAGAAAAACGCATTTCGGCAATAATACCTTCCGGCGCGCTGTCGGCCACCGAAATCTGATAAGTGGCATAGTTATAACCGAATAAACCCAATACATCCATGGTATCCGTTCCTGTAAGCATGGTAATATAGTTGTTCCACGGAACAAGTTCGTTAAGTACATTTTTTGCATTACAGTGTCCTGTATTGGCCATTTTTACTTTAAGCGTAGCTGTTTCGCCGGGATCGAGGTGGCCATTGTTATTTCCGTTTTGCGAATCGTCAACAATCATCTCCAAGGGTATTATTTTGGGTGCTTTGAAGGATATAAAAAACCGGGTTACCCATGACGAATCATTTTCGTCGGTGGCAACAACATTAAACTGAACCATGTGCATATCAGGAATTCCATCGCTCACCTGAAAACGATAGGCAAGGTTTTGCCATTTTGAACTACCCGAATAAATAGTGTCGAAATATTGTGTTGAATCGATGAATGTAATGTAGGGGTCGGTAACTTCAAGCCGTACGTTAACGCCAATTCCGTCTTCGGTTCCAAGGTTTTTCATTTTTAACGAAAGCAGCAGGTTTTCGCCAAATTCAGGTATGTTGTTTCCGTTGCCAAGCGAATCGTTTATAATGTGATCGGCATACATGCAGTAGGGGCCGTCGGGAGGAATTACTTCTACCGTAGTGCTATAACGGAAATAGTTTTGCTTGGTGATAACAATATCAACAAAATCGCCCGGTTGTTGGGGAATTATGGGAATATCCAAATAGTTGCCGGTTCCTGTGGCTGTTCCTATAATCTGTTCGCCGTTGGTCAGGCAAATAAATGAACCAACATCGGCTTTAACGGTAAAATAGTCCAATCCCGAAAGCATCACATCATCGTGATCAACGGTAAGGTTTTGCGGCATGTTGTAATAAACATCGGTAAAGGCATCGCCGTGGGCATGGAAAAGATAATAGGTTACCTCTTTATTGCTTGGGTTTGATGGCCAGCTTGACTGCTGTAAAAAATATTTTCCGGCGGCATTGCCAAATGCAGGGCGTACATCTCTGGAATCGGGTGTGGTTCCGTAGTCGGGCATAAAGTCAGGCCACATGTTGTCGTACATGCCCCAAACATAGGTGTCGTTTACAAAGGAGTATGATACTTCGGTGGCGGCAATAATTCCCAATGCACCGTACTGAATGCGGTGAAATTTTTCGGCAAAACACTCGCCGTTAATATTAAACTTACCGGTTAAACAATTTATTGAAAATACGTAAGTATGGTCGGTATTGGTTAATCCGTCAAGGTCGCCGGTATTGTAACTCGGCTCGCCCCAGCCGTCGGTACCCCCGTGGTCGCGGTGTTGCAATAAAAAAGCCCCGGTATTAATGTCGTTGTTAATTCGCGTGGCATTGCCTCCCCAGTCGGTAAGGTATGAGGGGCTGTCGGGAATATATCCCAATCCGCTATCGCCAAAATAATCAACAATAGTACTTGTGTTGGTTGCTGTTGACCAGGGGCCGTTGTTGTTGCCCTGATAAAGTGCATTTTCGCGGTTAACGGTCTTGCCCAGGCTGTTTTCCATAAAGCCTGCAATTACCTCCGAACAAATTTGAAACCATCGCTCGGTTTGCCAACCCATGGCAGTGATTGGATGGTCGTAAAAGTATTGATTGGTTGGGGGATTACGCTCGTAGTTAATCACTTTGGTAACCATTGTTTCGAGCTGTGCTTCGGTTTGAGCAGTCATACGCGCAAAAACAACATCGGGTAAATGGTCGCCATCCACATCGGCATACAGGTTATCGGAAACACAATAATTATCATAGGTAGGGCAGTCGATGGTATTACCGGCAGCAGTGCCGTAATCGGCCATCAGCAATACTGCCGAAGGAGGTGTATCCCAGGTGTTGTATGCGCTGTCAACAAATTGCTCAATGGCAGAAGCGTTGTTTCCGCCGATTTCCGAAGTTTTATAAACATGCGTTGTAATACCTTGCTTTATTCTGAACAGTTTAATAGAGTCAGCCCATTGACTGTAATAATCGTCATCGGGAACAATAATTACGTATTCGTATCCGGTATTGGCGGCGCGTTGCAGCCTTTTGTTATAATCAATGGAAGGAATTTCTTTGCTGTTTATCACAGCGTCTTCAATAATGGGATCCCACCATCTGCTCCTTAACCTGTCGTCACCAAAATGGCCGTTGCCGCCTTTAAAACTAATCTCAACTTTCAGGTCACGATTAACAACCAACTCCTTGGTAACCGGATTGTATTGAAAAGGGCTAATACTGATTAGCACCACATCAAGGCCTCGTATTTTCATGGGTTTCGACAGCCTAACACTTTGCGCCGGATAAAAAGCATTTGTGGCGTAAAGGGTTTTGTTTTTAACGGGCGCCTTAAGAGGTTCGTTGTCTTTGGGAATACGGGCTGCCGGTGCAATCTCCATATTTGACATTGTTTCCGAACGCCGATTAATTACTTTCACGTTTACTGTAGCTCCTTGCGGCACAGCAATGTAACGACTGTAAAACGGAAGGTCGGGAGCGCCTTCATTGTTTGGCAGGTATATTCCTTTGAGGTTGATTTTTGTCATGGATTGTTTTTCAACCATTACAGGAACCATATCAAAGCTGTTAACCGAAAAATTTAATGCTACACTTTGATTGTTTTCGTTTAATACCGTTAAACCGTCTTTACCCCAACTGTCGTTGTACGAAATTTTCTTTTCTTGCGACAGGCCTTGTAAAGCCATGGCAAACAACAAAATAAACAGGGGCATAAATCTTGAACTGAAAGAATAAAAATGCTTCATTATAAAATAAATTAAATTTTTTGGAATCCTTTTTCTTTGACATCAAAAATAGCGGTTTAGATGTTTAAACTGATTATAAATTAGCTAATTTAGCCGCTCTTTAAATGGATAGTTCAATTTATCTTAGGATGTTGAAAACAGGAAAACAGATGCAAAAAAATATAAAACAAAACAGCAGAAAAAAGCCCGACTGGCTTAAAATAAAAGTACCGAAAGGCAAAGAGTACGTTGGTGTTAAAGAGATTGTAGAAAAAAACAAACTGCACACCATTTGTACCAGCGGCCATTGCCCCAACCTGCACGAGTGCTGGGGCAGAGGTACGGCAACGTTGATGATTTTGGGTGACATTTGTACCCGTTCGTGTAAGTTTTGTAATGTAAAAACGGGTAAACCCCTGCCGGTCGATTACGATGAGCCGAAACGTGTGGCGGAGTCGGTAAAACTGTTAAACCTGAAACATGTTGTACTTACTTCGGTTGACCGCGATGACATGGATGACCTGGGAGCCGGTATATGGGCAGCAACCATAAAAGAGGTGAAAAGGGTAAACCCGCACACCACCATTGAAACACTTACGCCCGATTTTGACGGACGCCCGGAATTAATTAAAATTGTGGCCGATGCAAAACCCGAAATCATTTCGCATAACCTTGAAACGGTACGCAGGTTAACCCCCCAAACACGAAGCAGGGCTAAATATGATGTCAGCCTGAAAACCCTAAAAATTATTGCTGATTCGGGGGTTGTTGCCAAGTCGGGGATTATGGTGGGTATTGGCGAAAAACCGGAAGAGGTTTACGAACTGATGGATGACCTGCTTAATGCAGGCGTTACCGTTTTTACCATCGGACAATATTTACAGCCCACCAAAAAACATTTGGAAGTGGTTGAATATGTAACTCCTGAGCAGTTTACAGAGTATGAACGGGTAGGACTTGAAAAGGGTTTTAAGTTTGTGGAAAGCGGGCCGCTGGTGCGCTCCTCATATCATGCCGAAAAGCATATTGAAGCTTAGGGAAAACTAGTGGCAAACAGGGTTTCGTATTTGAACAGTGGCGAGGTTTACTGCAATAATTTTTCTCCCGATGATTTATGGGAATTGCATTATGGTTTGCTTTATTCTTTTCTATTTCAAATAAACTACTTTTTTGCTTCCTAAAAACTGCCCGTTTTTTTGTACCGAAAAAACAAGCGTTCCCGAAACATCTGCTTTAATATGAAACCGTTTTGCTTTGCCGTTAAAATTTGTTGAATCCAACAGGTTGCCTTTGGCATCGGTAATGGTAATTTTATAGGCTCCCCGCTCGGGAAAAACAATTGACACTTTGCCGCTTGTGGGATTTGGATAGATTGTAAACCTGTTTTTGCCCGTCTTGTTATTTACCCCGAGATGATCTCTGTCCAGAGCGGCAAGCACATATTCGCCGGGTTTTATATTGTCAACATACAGGTAGCCAATGGTGGGGCCTCCGAGGACTGTTTGGGGCACATATTGCCAGTCGGTGCCGGTGGAGGGGCGGAATAGTATCATTACCGAATCGGCAGACGACAGATGCATATCGCCGTCAAGATAATTGCTGTTGCTAAAGTAAAATCGCCCTGTGGAGGCCATCCCGGCAGGAACAACACCCTCCACCGTCCAATAGCGGTTGGGCGAAATTCGCAAACCGGCAACAGGATGTTTTATGGAATCAGGGGCTACCCAGTTGTGAGTAACCCGCAGCCAGGCTGTGTCGTTAATTTCGTTAACCTCAAGGTTAAAAAAGGTTCGTTTAAAATCGTATCCTTCGGGATGGGTAAAAAGTTTTATGTCATCGGTGGTGGCATCAGCGGTTTTAGCGAACGGATCCATTAAAACAGCCCTTGGCTGAAACGAAAGCTGTTTTACCGAGTGGCCTGTTTTTCCTGAAAAGTGAATGGTGTCGGTTTGAAGGGTAAAATCACTTCTAAGATATCCTATTTCTAAAATGTTGTTATCGGCCAGAAAATCGGCTCCTCTGTATTTTTGTTTTTCGTAAATATTAATAAGATAAGATTCGTCTTTGGATATGGTTCGCACCGAGTCAATTGAAAAATGGGGTGTTCCCGGCGTAAAAACCCACGCATCAAAAAAGGGTTTCATATCGATACCCGTGTAATCGGTTAAGAACTGCTGCATATCGCGCGAGCTTACCGACCGGTAGGCAAAGTGGTTTAAAAAAGCGGTTATTGCCTGTGAAAACAGCGAGTCGCCAAGATAATTTTTTAATGTATTTACCACCACAGCCCCTTTGTCGTACGAAGTGCTGCCATAGGTGTATTGCTGCGGCACCTCTGCCAAAGCCCAGTATCCATGGTCGGTAAAAGCTGTTTGTTTGAGTACTTTATAGTTTCTGTCTTTCATCTCTGATACATATTCATCGTGTTCGCCAAGGCCTTCGAGGTAATACATTTCGCAAAAGGATGCCCACCCTTCGTTAAGCCACATCTCTTCGGCCCGGGCGCAGGTAACCATATCGCCAAACCACATGTGCGATAACTCGTGGCTGTACAGCGACTGATTGGATATGTTTCCGTTGATGGCAAAATTGGGATAGGCAATATTTCCGGCATGTTCCATGGCACCTATGGCGGTACCTATATAGCCTACCCTTCCAAAGGGATACGCTCCAAAACGATCTTCGAAAAAGCGCAAAGTGGTTTTTAAATTTACAAACGAACCGGCTACCTTTGATGTGTCCGCCGGACGAACATAAATGGAAATAGGAACCGTATCTTCAATACCGTTATACTCATCGGAAACCAACGCATAATTGCCTGTTGCCACCGATGCCAGATAGGTGGGAATGGCATGATTCAGTTTCCAGTGCCAGGTGGAGGCAGAATCGTTAACAGGTTGAACATCTTGTAATAAACCTCCGCAAACGGCCTTTTTATTGTTGTTTACAGTGATGTAAAAATCGTAGGTGGCACGATCGGTAAAGTTATCCACGCAGGGAAACCAGGTTTTTCCCAGATTGTGTGGAATGGAAACAAATCCCACCCCAAGGTTGAAAGCATAGGCTCCGTCCCAGTGAAATCCGCCCCACGATTCGTGAAAGGGGCTGCCGTGATACCAAACTTTTGCCGTCAATACGGCTCCTTCGTTAACCGGCTGCTGTAACAAAATATGCACCAAATCGTCTGATTGGGTAAAGGCTGCATTTGTATCGTTGAGATAAACCGAATCAACAACAAGTGCCTTGAGTTCAAGCGAAAACGAGTGCAGATTGTTAAGTTTTGAATGAATTGTGGCTTCTGTCCAACCCGTAATAATCCGACTGTTGGTATTAATTTGTGTAAGGTGGATGGAATAGTGTGAAACATGAATAGAATCGGCTACCCCGGCAGTTGTATTTTTTGCCAATAACAACAACAAAAGTGTAAACAGGTAAAGATGTTTTTTCATGTGTTTAAAATTTTGTAATATGTTAAACAACAAGCAATTCCAAAATTTGTAAACCCATGGAACCGCTTCGCTCTCCCATGAATTTTATTAATCATATTCTTGTGTGTATTTCCTGCCAGCCGGCAGGCTGGTATGATTAATAAAATTCATGGTCGTTTCATCGTTTTAAAAATAGGTCAATAAATATTTGGTAAAGATATGAACATTTACGGTGAATAATTGTAAGGAAAAGATTTTCCATTTGGCAGATTGTTTCCAAAACTACTTTACCGTTGGCTAATTCCTATTTTGATGTGCTGACACCATTATAGAACCGATAGAGTGTTGTCGGATTTTGTTGCCTGGGACTTTGTCAAAGTTGCTAATAATCTTAATAAAACCCTGTGTTAAATCCCCGAAGGGGATGCAATATGAATAACCATACGTGCTAGCGTATGGAGATCACACAAAACACAACCGAAACCCCGTATAGGGGTGTAATATCAATTGCTTTTTTAACATAATTTTTCTATTTTCGTC
>JALVAQ010000155.1 GCA_027011095.1 Bacteroidales bacterium | reverse complement strand
TAGTTGAAGGTATGGCTTATTTGTTTATTTTTTGCTTTTTACCATTAATTATCATTGAATAGGGAAAAACAATTTTTGAGTATCGGCTATGTATTTTAACACACACTCATATTTTAGCCTTCGATACGGAACATTTTCGGTTGAAAGGTTGATTAACCAGGCTAAAAGGTATGGTGTAGAGGCACTTGCATTAACCGACATTAACAACGTAAGCGCCATCCCCGATTTTGTAAAAGCCTGTAACAAAGCAGGTATTAAGCCGGTGGCCGGTGTCGAATTCCGGAAGGATGACAATCTGTTATACATAGCCCTGGCCAAAAACAACAACGGATTTCAAAACCTTAACCAATTGCTTAGCGAGTCTGCTATAAACAAAAAAGATTTGCCTTATCCTTGTCCGTTAATTGCAGATACCTACATTATTTATCCTTTTGAAAACCATCCCGATAAGGAACTTTCCGAAAATGAATGGATAGGTGTTAAACCTGCTCAGGTTTCAAAACTGATAAGGGTTAACAATGACCTGTTAAAAAAGATGGTGATTCGCCAGCCGGTAGTTTTTGGTAATAAAAAGGAGTTCTATCTGCACAAAAATCTGCGTGCTATCGACCACAACACCCTGCTGAGCAAGCTTACACCCGAAATGTACGCCGGTTTTGACGAAAGCTTTAGGTCGCCACAATCCATTCTCAGTGCTTTTAAGCAGTATCCGCAAATTGTTGAAAACACACAAAACATCCTCAACAACTGCACCATTCATTTTGAATTTGGAAAAGATAAAAACAGGACTACTTACACCGGCAACGCTCAAAAGGACAAAACTTTGCTTGAAAAGCTGGCTGTTGAAGGCCTGCACTACCGCTATGGCGACAATAACGAAATTGCAAAACAACGGTTATTTAAAGAGTTGGAAGTAATTTACAAGCTGGGGTTTGCAGCCTATTTTCTTATTACCCACGATATTATAACCTACTCCATGAGCAAAGGTTTTTACCATGTGGGACGTGGCAGCGGCGCCAACAGCATTGTGGCCTACTGTCTTAAAATTACCGATGTTGACCCCATTGAGTTAAACCTCTATTTTGAACGGTTTTTAAACCCGAAGCGTACCTCACCGCCCGATTTTGACATCGACTACTCATGGAAAGACAGGGAATCGGTTCAGCAATATATTTTTAAACGCTTTGGTAAGGAGCACACCGCCCTGTTGGGCACCATGGTTACCTTTAAAGGGAAATCAATTTATCGTGAGCTGGGTAAAGTTCACGGGCTGCCCAAAGAGGAAATCGACCGCCTGACGGCCAATCCTGGCGCAGAGATAAATCGTAACAGCATCAATAAACACATCCATGAAATTGCCCGAATGATGGCTGGGTTCCCAAACCAACGTAGTATTCATGCAGGTGGCATCTTAATATCGGAAAAACCTATTACCTGTTATACCGCTCTTGATATGCCTCCCAAAGGGT
The DNA here is from genome assembly GCA_027011095.1 of Bacteroidales bacterium. Classification (GTDB taxonomy): domain Bacteria; phylum Bacteroidota; class Bacteroidia; order Bacteroidales; family F082; genus B16-G9. Next base: position 1,662 of record JALVAQ010000155.1, on the reverse strand, counting down.
TTCCCACCACCCAGTGGGATATGTATGTAGCTGAGGATTTGGGTTTTGAAAAACTCGATATCCTTAGCCAGCGTGGCATAGGCCATATTAAAGAGGCTGCCGAACTGATTTTTAAAAACAGAGGGATACGTATTGATGTCCATCAGGTGGAAAAGTTTAAAACCGATGAAAAAGTGCGGCAACAGCTGCGCAATGCCGAAACCAACGGTTGCTTTTATATTGAAAGCCCGGCCATGCGGGGACTGCTTAAAAAGCTGCAATGCAGCGATTATCTTACCCTTGTGGCGGCCAGCTCCATCATCAGGCCCGGGGTGGCACGCTCGGGAATGATGCGAGAATATATTTACAGGTTTCATCATCCTAACGATTTTAAATACATCCATCCGGTAATGAAAGAACAACTTGCCGAAACTTACGGCGTAATGGTTTATCAGGAAGATGTGTTGAAGGTGTGTCATCATTTTGCAGGACTTGATTTGGCAGATGCCGATGTGTTACGAAGGGCCATGAGCGGTAAATTCCGCTCAAGAACCGAGTTTCAAAAAATTGTTAATAAATTCTTTTCAAATTGCAAAAAGCGCGGCTATCCTGATGAAATAACCAAAGAGGTTTGGCGACAAATCGAGAGCTTTGCCGGCTACTCCTTTTCAAAAGCCCATTCGGCTTCCTACGCTGTCGAGAGTTTTCAAAGTCTCTATCTGAAAGCTTATTTTCCATTGGAGTTTCAGGTGGCAGTGATTAATAATTTTGGCGGTTTTTATCATACATGGGTCTATTTTAACGAGTTAGTAAGGCAGGGCGGCACGTTGCACCTTCCCTGTGTTAACCACAGCAACTATCTTACAAACATAACAGGTTCAGATGTTTATATGGGCTTTGTCCACATCCAAAAGCTGGAACAAAAACTTGCAAACCGCATTGTTGACGAGCGGCAAAGAAACGGACAATTCAGCTCAATGGAAGATTTTATAAACAGAACTAACCCCGGTCGCGAACAAATGGTGATACTAATACGCTCGGGAGCCTTACGTTTTACCGGTAAAGAAAAAGCACAGTTGCTTTGGGAAGCTCATACAATGACTTCAAAAAAGCCTGACAACCAAAACGCCAATCAGCTTTTTGCCATCCCTTCAAAAAAATACCGGCTGCCCCAATTTGAACAACTGCCCCTCGAAGATGCTTACGATGAAATTGAATTGCTGGGATTCCCTGTTACAGTGAACGCCTTCAACATGTTGCAAACTACTTTCCGTGGCGAAATTATGGCAGCGCAAATGGATAATCATATTGGCAAACAAGTACGCATGTTGGGCAGACTGGTTACCATAAAATATGTAAAGACCGTTAAAGGCGAGATGATGCATTTTGCTACTTTTTTGGATTACAAAGGAGAGTTTTTCGATACCGTTCACTTCCCCGATTCGTTAAAAAAATACGGATTTAAAGGCTATGGCATCTATTTGATGTTGGGCAAGGTGATTGAGGAATTTGGCTACACAACCCTTCAGGTTGAAAAGCTTGCCCGCATGCCTCTACAACCCGACCCGAGAGAAGATGGTTAAGAAACAACTACCTTTTTGTCGTTTACAATTTGATTCCATTGTAATAAAGCATCTAAAAATATTATCAATCCAAATCGCAACCAAAATTATTACTACCATA
>JALVAQ010000154.1 GCA_027011095.1 Bacteroidales bacterium | reverse complement strand
CTATTTATTCTGTCAAAAAAGGCCTTGATATCAAGCTGTTAGGAGAAGCTGAGAAGGCCATTGTTGACTTGGATGCCAAACGGTTTGCCATAAAGCCCCCCGACTTTATTGGATGTTTTCCTAAAATGCTTATTAAAGACGGTGAAATGGTAAAAGCCGGAACACCCCTGTTCTTCGATAAGTATAGAGAAAATATTATTTACACATCACCCGTAAGCGGTAAGTTTGTGGAACTCAAACGTGGTGCCAAGCGTAAAATTTTGGAGTTAATTATTGAGTCGGATGGTAAATTTGTAAGCCTTGATTTCGGTAGTGCCGACCCGGGTTCGCTTGATAAAAAAGCAGCCACCGAAAAATTGCTAAAAAGCGGAGTATGGCCATTGCTGAGGCAGCGTCCCTACTCGGTAATTGCCAATCCCGATGATACACCCAAGTCGATTTTTGTTTCCGCATTTAGTTCCGCACCCCTCGCTCCCGATTATGACTTTATGATAAAGGGTAACGAAAAAGCACTTCAGGCAGGCTTGGATGTATTAACAAAACTGACTTCAGGTAAGGTTCATCTAAACACGCATCAAAAGCTTAACAACCCTGAAAGTTTTAAAAACTTTAAAAATGTTCAGGTTAACACCTTTTCGGGTGCGCACCCTTCGGGCAATGTAAGTGTACACATCAGCCGTATCGACCCCATTAACAAAGGTGATGTGGTTTGGTACACTGATGTTCAGAGTGTTATCACCATAGGGAAATTGTTTTTAACAGGACAATACGACAGCTCCAGAGTGGTTGCCCTCACCGGTTCCGAAGTATTGAAACCACGTTATTACCGTGCCCATATGGGTGCCTGTATTACCAATATGGTTGTTGATAACGTTTCGGACAGTAAAAACAGATTTATCAGCGGAGATGTGCTCACGGGTACAAAAATTGAATCGGATGGCTTTTTGGATTTTTACGATTCACAGGTTACCGTAATTCCCGAAGGCGATTATTACGAATTCTTTGGCTGGGCAAACCCCGGTTTTGGCAAATGGAGCTTTTCAAAAACCTATCCGGCCTGGCTTACTCCTAACAAAAAGTATCGCCTCGACACCAATCTTCACGGCGGGCTTAGAGCCTTTGTCCTGACAGGCCTCTACGAAAAAGTGTTTCCCTTCGATATTTACCCAATGCAATTGATGAAATCCATTTTGGTTGAAGACATCGACCTGATGGAAAATTTGGGGATTTATGAAATTGATGCGGAAGATTTCGCCCTTTGCGAAGTAATAGACCCTTCTAAAATTAATATGCAGGAAATTGTCCGTAACGGATTGGAATTGATGCGAAAAGAAATGAGTTAAGTTAAAAATCAGAATAGTAACGCATGAAAGCGCTTAGAAAATTTATTGACAAACAAAAACCACACTTTCAAAAAGGAGGAAAATTTCATTGGCTCGAGTCAACCTTCGATGGCCTTGAAACCTTTTTGTACGTACCCAATACGGTTACAACAAAAGGTGCCCATATAAGAGACTCAATCGACATGAAACGAACCATGATTGTGGTGGTGTTGGCTACCCTTCCTGCTCTGTTTTTTGGAATGTGGAATGTGGGATACCAACACTTTTTATCGTTGGGCGAAACCACCGGTTTTTGGCAAAACATGGGTTTTGGTGCCCTAAAAGTAGTCCCCATAATTATTGTGTCGTACGCAGTGGGGCTTGGTATTGAGTTTTATTTTGCCCAAATAAAGGGACACGAAATTAACGAAGGTTATCTGGTTACAGGTATGCTGATTCCTTTAATTGTACCACCCGATATTCCATTGTGGATACTGGCGGTAGCAGTGGCTTTTGCCGTTATTTTTGGCAAAGAGGTTTTTGGAGGTACAGGCATGAATGTGGTTAACCCCGCTTTAGTTGCCCGTGCTTTTCTCTTTTTTGCCTATCCCGGCGACATGTCAGGGGGTAAAGTTTGGATTGCCGAAAAAGCAGATACCTTTTCAGGAGCAACTCCTCTGGGAGATGCGCTGGTGGGGAACTTTAATCATTTTCCTTCATTTTCCGATATGTTTATGGGCTATATACCCGGTTCGGTGGGCGAAACCTCAACGCTGATGATTTTAATAGGAGCAGCAATTCTGCTGTTTACAGGAATCGCCTCGTGGCGTGTTATGGTTTCTGTTTTTGCAGGAGGATATATCATGGGACTGCTCTTTAACTGGTGGGGTGCCAACGATTATATGCAACTTCCGGCTTACTATCACCTTGTAATGGGTGGTTTTGCTTTTGGCGCTGTTTTTATGGCTACCGACCCGGTAACCTCGGCGCAAACACAACGGGGAAAATATATCTACGGCTTTTTGGTGGGTATGATTGCCGTGCTTATCAGGGTGTTTAACCCCGCCTACCCCGAAGGGATGATGCTTGCCATCTTACTTATGAACGTATTTGCCCCGCTCATCGATCATTATGTGATTGAGGCAAATATCAAGAAACGTTTAAAACGACTTAAAGTTGTTGTTAACAGCTAACAAACAGAATTATGAACAATAGTAACGGATATATTTTAAGGTATGCTGCCATCATGGTTATCATTGCAGCTGCTTTGCTCTCTTCCGCGGCCATGCTGCTAAAACCCTTTCAGGAACGTAATATGGCCATCGAAAAAATGGGTGGTATTCTTGATGCTGCCGGCATCCATGGTGTTTCAACCAACGAGATGATTAAATCTTTTAACAACTACGTTACCGAAGAGGTGGTTATTAATCAGGATGGAAAAGTGGTTGAAGCATATAAAGAAGGCCCCAAAGAGAGTGGAAAAGCCTTTTCGCTGGGGTTAAAAGAACAGTATTACAATAAATCGCAGGGAAAACCCTACGAATTACCACTCTATATTTTATCAAATGAAGGTAAAACAATTTACATTGTTCCCATGATCGGAACAGGTCTTTGGGGTCCCATTTGGGGTAATATTGCGCTTAAAGACGATTTAAATACGGTTGTGGGCGTTTACTTTGACCACAAAGGCGAAACACCCGGATTGGGTGCTGAAATTACCACCGAT
>JALVAQ010000153.1 GCA_027011095.1 Bacteroidales bacterium | reverse complement strand
GACGACAAGGGTAAGTTTACCTCCATTGAAGTTGTAAAAGGAGGCGCAAAAAAATTACCTAAAAACATGCAAATTCATGGTGTGGATGCCATTTCAGGAGGTACTATTACCAGTAAAGGTGTTGATGCCATGCTGAAAAATGTGTTGGAGAGTTATTTACCCTATTTTAAAGAATTAAGAAAAAATAAATAAGATATGAGCGCAGAGACAAAAGAACGTGAACCATTGTTCTCGGCAAAAAACATAAAGCTGGTTACCAAACCGCTTAACATGGATAACCCCATCACCGTTCAGGTATTGGGTATTTGTTCGGCTTTGGCTGTTACTGCAAAGTTAAAACCTGCCATTGTAATGTCAATATCGGTAATGGTGGTGTTGGCAGCATCCAACGTGGTTGTTTCGCTGTTACGTAACGGTATCCCGCAACGAATCCGAATCATTGTGCAACTGGTGGTTATTGCCACCATGGTAATTTTGGTCGATCAGGTACTAAAAGCCTTTGTTTACGATATTAGTAAACAGCTATCGGTATTTGTGGGGCTGATTATTACCAACTGTATTTTAATGGGACGCCTCGAAGCGTTTGCCATGGGAAACAAACCCTGGCCGGCTTTTTTAGACGGGATTGGCAATGCCCTCGGATACGGACTGATACTGGTAATCATCGCCTTCTTCCGCGAATTGCTCGGTTCGGGTACACTGTTCGATTTCAGGGTAATCCCTCAGTCTTTTTACGACCTGGGGTATAAAAACAACGGGTTAATGATTTTACCTCCCATGGCACTTATTACCGTGGGTGTTATCATCTGGATTCAGCGTAACCGCAACCGCGATTTAATTGAAAAATAAAACCTGTCAGTAACGATTAAAAAGAAATATTATGCAAGAAATATTTAACATATTTATAAAATCGATTTTTGTTGACAACATGGTGTTTGCCTATTTTTTGGGCATGTGTTCGTACCTTGCTGTTTCAAAAACGGTTAAAACATCCGTAGGGCTGGGAATGGCGGTTGTATTTGTTTTGGGCATTACCGTACCGGTTGATTATTTGTTAAACGAATACATTCTTAAACCCGGTGCTTTGGCTTGGGCAGGTGCCGAATTTGCCGATGTGGACCTTAGCTTTTTAAGCTTCATCATCTTTATCGCCATCATCGCATCCATGGTACAGTTGGTTGAAATGGTTGTTGAAAAATTTTCGCCGTCGCTTTATGCTTCTCTTGGTATTTTCCTGCCATTAATTGCCGTTAACTGTGCTATTTTAGGTGGGTCGTTGTTTATGCAGGAGCGCGATTATCAAAGTATCGGACAAGCTACAGCCTTTGGCCTCGGGTCAGGTCTGGGATGGTTTTTAGCCATTGTGGGCATTGCCGCCATTCGCGAAAAAATACGTTATTCCAATGTGCCTCCTGCCTTACGCGGCCTGGGCATTACTTTTATCATTACCGGACTAATGGGGATTGCTTTTATGAGCTTCCTTGGAATTAAATTATAATATTAATAAATCGACGAAAAGATGATTTTACTTCAAATATCAATAGGTATGGTTATCGCCATTAGTATTGGTGTTTTCCTTGTTATTACGCTTCTGCTGGTGGGCATTCTGCTTTATGCCAAAAAAAAGCTTACCCCTTCGGGAGAGGTTACCATTAAAATAAACGGGGAAAAAGAGATTGTTACCGAACCCGGCTCAACGCTGCTGTCAACCCTTTCGGCACAAAAAATATTTTTGCCTTCGGCCTGTGGTGGTGGCGGAACATGTGGAATGTGCCGTTTGCAGGTAATGGATGGTGGTGGTTCCATTTTGCCAACCGAAAAAGGCTTTTTTACCCGTAAAGAACAAGCTGCCAATTGGCGATTGGGATGTCAGGTAAAGGTGCGTCAGGATATGGAAATTGAGGTTCCCGCCGAGGTATTCGGTATTCAAAAGTGGGAGTGCGAAGTGGTTTCTAATAAAAATGTGGCTACCTTTATTAAAGAGTTTGTTGTCAGACTTCCGGAGGGAGAGCATCTCAATTTTAAATCAGGAGGTTATATCCAAATTGACGTACCTAAACTGGAAGTCGATTTTAGCAAGGATATTGATGTGGACGAAGAGTATCGTGCCGACTGGGATCACTTTAACATGTGGAGCCTTAAAATGAAAAATAACGAAGAGCAGTACCGTGCTTACTCCATGGCTAACCATCCTGCCGAAGGCGATATTGTAATGCTAAACATACGTATTGCCACACCGCCCTGGGATAGAAAGAAAAACGGCTTTATGAACGTTAATCCCGGTGTTTGTTCATCGTACATCTTTTCGCGCAAACCAGGTGATAAGGTGATGGTTTCAGGCCCTTACGGCGAGTTTTTTATAAAAGATACCCAAAACGAAATGATGTTTATTGGCGGAGGTGCCGGCATGGCTCCCATGCGCTCGCATATTTTCGACCAGTTTTTAACAAAAAAAACATCGCGTAAAGCTACCTTCTGGTACGGTGGCCGCTCCAAAAAAGAGCTGTTTTATGTTGACCAGTTTGAGGCCATTGAAAAAGAGTTCCCCAATTTTAAGTTTTCGGTAGCCCTTTCCGAACCTTTACCCGAAGATAACTGGACAGGTTATACAGGCTTTATCCATCAGGTAATTTTTGATAACTATCTTAAAAATCATCCCGAGCCTGAAGAAATTGAGTATTACCTTTGCGGCCCGCCCATGATGATTGACGCAGTTAAAAAAATGCTTGACGATTTGGGCGTTCCGCAAGAGAATGTTATGTTTGACGACTTTGGAAGTTAAAAGGAGACAGCCACGAAAGAGTTAGCCGCTCTTTCAATAAGCTCTTTCTCAACAAGCTCGTTCAGGTTTGCCTGCCCGTCCGGTCAGGCGGGCACCCTGAACGACATTGTACGTTTATAACAAATCCCGCAACAAGCTCATTCGGGTTTTCAACCATATAATAGTTTATCTTTACACCCATGTATGCAACAGGTGTAAAGCTGCTAAGCAAATTTTTAAAAAAGAAGGTAATCTTTAAATACGGCTTTAATCTCGCTCCCATGTACCGGCGAACCAACGGGAGGGTGATTTTTGTTTCGGATGATTTAATGACCATCGACATTAAAATCCCTTTGAATTTTAAAAACAGAAATTATGTGGGTAGCATGTTTGGCGGCAGTATTTCATCGGCTACCGATCCTGTTTTTATGGTTCAGCTGATAAATATTTTGGGCGATGATTATGTTGTTTGGGACAAAGAAGCCACCATTAATTTTAAAAGGCCCGCAAAGGAAACCGCTTTCGCCAGTTTTACTTTTACCCCTGACGAGATTGTTACGATTAAAACGGATGTTGCTGCAAATAAAGAAATTAATGTGGTGAAGCAGGTAAACATTACCGATAAAAACAGGAAAGTAGTTTTTGCCAAATTAACAAAGACCATTTATGTTGCCGATAAGGAATTTTACAAGGCAAAACGGAGATAGAGATACTATCCCAAAAAAATGAATGTATTCAAAGTATAAAAAATAGAAGCCAGTGCCAATTCTTAGTTGGCTATTGCTTTTTTTCATTAAGCTTCCGGTAAAGTGTACGCGATTGTGTTGAAAAAATACTCTCCGGATAGTCCTTCATTAGCTTTAAATAAAGTGACGATGCTTTTTCGAAATCAGAAAAATGTTTTCTGTTTATCTCTGCACTGTAAAACAGGGCATTGTCGGCTTTAATGCTTTCGGGAAATTGTGTGTAAAGCATTGTATAAAGCGAATCGGCTATATGATACTTTTTTTCCTGTTCGTAAACAGAAGCCTCTTTGTAAAGCTTAAACTCGCTTCCTGTGGTGTTGATGGTATTGTCTTCTATTTTCGACAGAAAAATAAGCGCCGAATCGGGTTTGTGCTGAAATATGTATTGGTCGGCAGCAGCAAACAACCGTAAAGTAAAACCAAGGGTGTCTTCTTCAACCATATCTTTAATAAATAAAGAAAGTTCAAGGGCATCGTTGGCAATAAATTTTGAGGTGGCACCCTTTAATATGTCAAGCCGGGTTTTGGCCCAGTCGAATTCCCCTTTGTAATAAAATATACGTGCATTTCGAAATTTTGCTTCGTAACCGAGCGGGTTGTTTCCGAGGTCGTGCTCCACCTGTGAATAAAGCAGCGATGCATCCCAAAACTTTCCGGTAAACGCCAATATATCAGCAAGCTCCATTTTTAAGACAGCCTTACTTTCGGGCTTCATAGGTATATCAATTGCTTTGTTAAGCAGGTTGATTGCTTCGGTATTTTGGTTTAGTTTAAATGCTTTGATGTCAGCAAGGTTTTTTACGATGTTGGTGGTACTGCGGTTGATTCCCAGCTTATCGATGGCACGGCTTCCGATTTTGTCCAGTTCAATCCACCGGGAAGAGTTATTTTCAGGGTTCTCTTTAGCCAGCTTTATTTTTGAAGAAAAATAGCCATCGTAGCTGTCAACATAATAGGGATTATCCGCTTTCTTTCTGATAAGGTATTCAAAACCTTCGGAAGCAATTTTATAGTTGTCGTTTGAATAGGCTATATCGGCCACTTTGTAAACCGCCTCCTCCTGCCCGCGATATCTCCTGTCGATGGATTTTGCCTGACGAAGTGCCAGAGAAAAATCCTTTGTTTGAAGCGAATACCACATTAGCAGCTCGGCGTATTGCATGTTTTCGGGGTCAGCCTGCGCTTTGATTAATATCTTTTCCTTAAAAGTTTTCGATAGATTATTGTCCACGTCCATTACCAACAGGTTCTGAATGTTGTTTTCAACCCTTTTTAAATCGTTGGGGTTTTCGTCAAGTTGTGCAATAAGTGCGTCAAACATTTTACCGTAGTTGCCGGTATAGCGGTATGCCGTAGCAATTTCCATGTTGTAACGATAGTTTCCAAGGCTGTTTTTTCTGGCCTTTTCATATACTCTGAGTGCGGCATCGCTAAAACCTTTCGATAGTAAAATATTAGCTGTGTTTATGATTAAGTTACGGTTGTTTGGCAGGTTATCAACAAGTTTGTTAATGATTCTGTTGGACTTTTTGTTAAGCCCTTCCAGCGAGTAAACGTAGGCCAAATCAATACTGTAACGTACATTTTGCGACGAAATCCGAATTTGTTTTTTACTCAGCTTTTCAGCCTCTTTGTATTTTTTTAAGTAGATTAAGCTGTTAAAATAATAGGTGTAATAACTGTAGCGTTTTTCTTTATTATACAACTCACCATATAATTGTGCTGCTTTTTCGTAATTACCCCGATAATAATAGGAACGGGCAAGGCTCTCTTTTGAAGGCGTTTTCAGCTTAAGCGGATTTCCGTTGCTTTGAATGGAAACCGGCTTGTTTTGTGCCACTACTATTGCCGGTGACAATAGCAAGCTTGTCAGTATGAAAATCAGCGTAATATGTAGGCGTACAAAGGTCAAAAGCAACTATTTTATCATATCGAATCCGGTGTAGCGCTGTAATGCTTCTGGAATTTTTATTCCTTGGGGAGTTTGATTGTTTTCCAGCAGCGATGCCACAATACGCGGAAGGGCAAGGGCACTGCCGTTAAGGGTGTGTGCCAACCGGGTTTTTCCGTTTTTATCTTTAAACCGCAATTTCATTCTGTTGGCCTGATAACTCTCAAAATTGGATACCGAGCTAACTTCGAGCCATCGTTTTTGAGCGCCTGAATAGGTTTCGAAATCAAAGGTTAGTGCCGAGGTAAAACTCAGGTCGCCACCACACAGACGAAGTATTCTAAAAGGGAGTTCGAGCTTTCGTAACAAATTGGCTACATGCTCCTTCATGGTTTCAAGCGTATCGTATGAATTGTCAGGGTGTTCAATTTGAACAATCTCAACTTTATCAAACTGGTGCAGCCTGTTTAACCCTCTTACATCTTTACCATATGAGCCGGCTTCGCGCCTGAAACAGTTGGAGTAAGCAACGTTTTTAATGGGAAAATCCGATTCTTTTAAAATAACATCGCGATAAATATTGGTAATAGGTACTTCAGCTGTGGGGATAAGGTATAGGTTGTCTTCGTTTACAAAGTACATCTGCCCCTCTTTGTCAGGTAATTGGCCTGTGCCAAAACCCGAGTCTTCGTTTATCAGTAAGGGTGGCTGATATTCAAGATATCCGGCTGCGATAGCTTCATCCAGAAAGAAGTTAATCAAGGCACGTTGCAATCTGGCACCTTGTCCTCTGTAAAATGGAAACCCTGCACCGGTAACTTTACTTCCCAAATCAAAGTCGATAATGTTATATTTAGCCGCCAATTCCCAGTGGGGTAGGGCATCGTTGGGAAGGTTGGGCAGAATACCTTCTTCATAAATGGTTTCATTGTCCTGGTCAGAGTTGCCATGGGGTACTGACTCATGTGGAATATTGGGCAATTCAACAATCTTTTTGTTAAGCAATGTTGCTGTTTCGGTAAGCTTTGCCGAAAGTAGTTTCGATTGTTCTTTCAGTTCAACCGATCTGCTTTTGGCTGCTTCGGCTTTATCGGCTTCACCCGATTTGTATAGTTGGCCGATGGATTTGGAAAGCCGGTTGGCTTCGGCCAGCAGGTTGTCCAGTTCACTTTGGGTGTTCCGCCTGATTTTATCCAAATCAATAATTTCGTTTAACAGCCCGGTGGCGTCAAAGTTTTTAATCGATAAACGCTCGGCCACAAAATCTTTTTTATCTCTGATTAATTGTAATGAAAGCATAATAAACTATTTTTTGCAAAGGTAAGTTTTGTTACGGATTACCGAAAATAAAAAAACCCGAAACACAAAGTGAATCGGGTTAATATTCGGAAATTCTAACTTATCAACTAATTATTTTCAGCTTCTTTTTCTTTGGCCTCGAAAGGCATCACGCTTACGTATGATTTGTCGTTTCTTCTTTTACGATATTCAACTACACCATCGGTAAGAGCGAACAGCGTATGGTCTTTTCCCATGCCTACGTTAAGGCCGGGATTGTGGGTGGTGCCTCTTTGTCTAACGATAATATTGCCTGCTTTGGCAAACTGACCGCCATAAATTTTAACACCTAATCTTTTACTTTCCGATTCGCGACCATTGTGCGAACTACCCATTCCTTTTTTATGAGCCATTTTTCCTGATTTTAGTTCCGCTAAATACGGATATAAATTAAACAGTTATTTTTTCAATGAGAACTTTACTTAAGTCCTGACGGTGACCATTCTGCTTTTGGTATCCTTTTCTCCGTTTCTTTTTAAAGACCAGTATTTTGTCTCCTCTGAGATGCGAAACTATTTTACCATCTATTTTAGCACCTTCAACTACAGGGGCGCCAACTTTAACAGAACCTTCGTTGTCAACCAACAGCACTTTATCAAATTCAACTTTAGCACCTTCTTCACCATTCAGCCTGTGAACAAACACCTCTTGACCCTGCTCAACTTTAAACTGCTGTCCGGCTATTTCAACTATTGCGTACATTACTAAGTTCTTTTAATTATTGCTTACGATTTTGGAGGTGCAAAAATAGAAAAAAAATCTTATCCGCAAACTTTTACCTTAAAAAATATTGAAACATTTAATGGCTAATTCCTATTTTGATGTGATAGCGATTTTGTTAAGCTAAAAAAACTTTACCTGTTTTTTTCAACAACTCTTTACCAAAGTCCCGAAGGGATGCTATTTG
>JALVAQ010000152.1 GCA_027011095.1 Bacteroidales bacterium | reverse complement strand
TCCACCGGGCTTCACCCGGTGCTATTCAAATAGCATCCCTTCGGGACTTTGGTAAAGAGTTGTTAAAAAAAACAGGTAAAGTTTTTTAGCTTAACAAAATCACTATCACATCAAAATAGGAATTAGCTAATATAGCAACCTTTAAAAACTCTCTTTACAAAAGGCCGGGTCTTTTTTTGCGGGGCCGCTAAAAGTTACGGTGCCATGAATGCCAAGATAAATAACCGGATTAACAGGGTCGTTGGTGTAAACCTTAATGCTTCGGTGAGCCACCCCTATTCCACGGGTTTTAATAGCAAGTACAAGGCTGCCACTTTCACCGGGTTCAATAACCCTGTTGGGTTTTCCTTTTAATACACATCCGTTACACAATTCAATTTTTTTAATCACCAGTTCTTTCGACCCCATATTTGAGAACATAAAATCGTGCCGGACGCGTCCATTGAAAATTTTGTGGCCATACTCAAAGTTATAATGGTTAAACACCATTCTGGGAACAGTATCTATATAATGTGTTTTGCCTATTTCGATGCCTCCTCCTTTTATAATGTTGGCATTTAGATACAAAAACTTCCAGGGATTCATTTCGTCGTTTGTTTCAATAACAACTTCCAATTGCACCGGGCCGGGTGGTAACTCGCGTACAGCATTAAAATGGACATTGGCCACTCCTTCAGTGTGCGGATAAAGAATTGAATTATCGTAGGTTACCGAAATAAGCTGACTGCTTTTTCCGGGAGAAAACACCACCTCTTCTTTTCCATAATTGTACATTTTCAATTTATAAGTGGACTGTGTTCCCGACTGAACATCGCCAATAAAAAAGTCGGAGCTGTCAACTGCAAAGCCAATATTTCCCAACACAAAGCCATAGCCCTCTTTGAGTTTTATTTTTTTAGCCTCTTTTTTTTGAGCAAAAAGCATCACGCTGAAAAGTGCAAACCAAAGTAATACCGACCGTTTTTTCAATTGTTACTAATTTTTAAAATGGCAAATCATTTTTTAATAACCGCAACTTAAAGGACAATGTTCTCCGGCCATTGGTTGTAGGCTTCATTTATCCACGGCGAAGAAAACTTTAAATACCAAACCTTACGCGACCCGGACACATTGCGTGCAAAGATAACAATTGCACCATAGCCCGGTTTGCAAAAAAATACATGATAAAAATCATTTTTTGAGGATTGTTGACACACAAGGTTAAAAAAGAGCTGTTTATTTAATATTATTTAGGATAATTCTAACCTTAAAAATGTTTAAAAAGTTCAATAGAATATTATCTTTGCCCCACTTATTATAAAACCAAAAAAATAAAGGAACATGACAAAACATAATTTTTATGCAGGTCCGTCTATTTTACCTGATTATACCATAGAAAAAACAGCAGAAGCTGTTCGTGATTTTGCCGGTACCGGCATTTCCCTGATGTCCATTTCGCATCGAAGCAAAGAATTTGTTGCTGTAATGGATGAAGCCCAGTCACTTTTTAAAAAGCTTTTAAATATTCCCGACGGATATTCGGTACTTTTTCTTGGAGGAGGTGCCAGTACCCAGTTTGCAATGGTTCCTTTTAACCTGTTTAGCAAAAAGGCTGCCTATTTAAATACCGGCGCCTGGTCGAAAAAGGCCATTAAAGAAGCCAAAAATTTTGGTGAAGTTGATGTGGTTGCTTCTTCGGAAGATGCCACTTTTAACTATATCCCAAAGGATTATAAAATTCCTGAAGATGCTGATTATTTCCATATTACAACCAATAACACCATTTACGGTACCGAAATAAAAAACGATATCGATTCGCCTGTGCCGTTGGTTGCCGACATGTCATCCGACATTTTAAGCCGTCCGGTTGATATCTCAAAATATGTGTTGATATATGGTGGAGCACAAAAAAATCTGGCTCCTGCCGGCGTTACTTTTGTAATTATTCGCAACGACATATTGGGTAAAGTGGACAGAAAAATTCCAACCATGCTCAATTACCAAACACACATCGACAAAGGCAGCATGTTCAACACACCTCCGGTACTTCCGGTATTTGCCGCACTGCAAACCTTAAAATGGATTGACGGTCGTGGCGGTGTTGAAAAAATGCATGAATATAATCAGCAAAAGGCAGCTTTGTTGTATGATGAAATTGACAGAAACAGCCTGTTTAAAGGAACCGTTACCAACAAAGAAGACCGCTCTATTATGAATATCTGCTTTGTAATGAACGATGGTGCCGAGGACAAAGAAAAAGCATTTCTTGATTTTGCCACCGAAAGAGGAATGGTTGGCATTAAGGGTCATCGCTCGGTAGGCGGTTTCAGAGCATCTACTTACAATGCCCTGCCCATCGAAAGCGTTGAAGCACTGGTTCAATGCATGCAGGATTTTGAAAACCATAATAAATAGCAAACCATAAAATTTACTGTTATGCCAAAAGTACTTATTGCCACCGTAAAACCTTTTGCAAAAGCCGCTGTTGATCAAATAAAATCGGTATTTGACAGCGCCGGTTACGAATACAACTTTTTGGAAAAATATGCCGGAGAAGAGGATTTGATTAATGCCGTGCAGGATGTTGATGCAATGATTATCAGAAGCGATAAAGTTACACCTGCCGTTATTGATGCCGCCAAAAACCTTAAAATTGTGGTGCGCGCAGGTGCCGGTTACGATAACGTTAACCTTGAAGCTGCCACCGCCAAAGGAGTTACGGTTATGAATACACCGGGGCAAAATTCAAATGCAGTAGCCGAGCTTGTTTTGGGTATGATGGTGTTTCAATACAGAAACCATTTCAACGGAACCTCGGGCCACGAGTTAAAAGGAAAAACAATTGGAATTCATGCATACGGTAATGTAGGTAAAAATGTTGCCCGTATTGCCAAAGGTTTTGGAATGGAAGTGGTTGCTTTCGATCCATTTGTGCCAAAAGAAGCCATTGAAGCCGATGGTGTAAAAGTTTTTGATAAGGTTGAAGATATGTATGCTTCATGCGATTTTGTCAGCCTTCACATTCCGGCCAACCAACACACCATAAAAAGCATCAATCATAAGTTGTTATCAATTATGAAAGACAATGCTGTTTTGGTTAACACCGCCCGAAAAGAGGTTATTGATGAAGATGACCTTGTAAAGATTTTTGAAGAAAAAGAAGGCTTTCAGTACATTTCGGACATTGCACCCGATAATAAATCGGAGATTGCCGAAAAATTTGAAGGAAGATTTTTCTTTACACCTAAAAAAATGGGGGCGCAAACGGCCGAAGCCAACATCAATGCCGGTAAAGCTGCCGCCAATCAAATAATTGCTTTTATTGAAAAGGGTGATGCAACTTTTAAAGTTAATTAATCATCATACAACAACCAAGGAATAACCAACAATCCCAAAAAATAGAAAAACCAAAATTAAATTTATTATTTACAAACCTAAATTAATGTGATATGAACTATCAAGAAGAGAGACCAGAGAGACAGGAAAGACAAGAAAATGAAGAAAGACCGGTAACCTTTTTTCGGTTTGAAGATTTGAGGATTTATCACAAATCGCTTGACTATGTTAACTGGGTACAAGAAAAAACCATGCTTTTTCCTGAAGAAGACAGGACTAAACTTGCTTTACGTTTTAACGAAGCTGCCCGCAGTATTTCCCTTTATATTTCTGAAGGGTCAGCGCGCAACAAAAGCCAATTTGTCCACTACCTGAAAATGGCAAAAAGCTCTATTCGTCAGTGCGTTGTTTACACAACGCTTGCTGTTCGTCAAAACCTGCTTACCGATACCGCTGAAGAGGAATCAAGAGGCGTATTAATGGAAATGACCAAAATGATTGGAGCACTTATTTCGTCGTTGCAACGATCAAACAATTACAACAATCCTAATTATAACAATAATTACGATAACAATAATCGTTACAACAATAACAGAGAATCCAATTACGATCCTTATAACTCGATGGGCAACACCGATTATATGGATAGAATGTAACAGATATTTTTGTAGAAATCCGGCTGCTCAGGGAGTAGTCGGATTTTTTTTACCCGTTTAAAATCCAATTTTTATTGGAAATCAATTTATAAAAACAGCATTTTCCAAAAAAAACCCTAAAACAATGGCTACACTTAAAGCATTCAAAGGGCTTCGCCCACCAAAAGAAATCGCCGAAAAACTGGCATCACGCCCCTATGACGTACTAAATTCAAAAGAAGCACGTAAAGAGGCCGAAGGCAACGAATATTCGTTGTTGCACATTATCAAACCTGAAATTGACCTTCCTGAAGAAACCAACCTCTATAGTGAGGAAGTTTACAATAAGGCTAAAGAGAACCTTGATAAATTTAAGGAAAATGGCTGGTTAAAGCAGGATGATGAAGAAAAACTGTACATCTACGCTCAAACCATGTGGTCGAAAACTCAATATGGTATTGTGGGATGTGCCAGTGTTGACGACTACCTGAACAATGTTATTAAAAAGCATGAACTAACCCGGAAAGACAAAGAGGAAGACCGCATGAAACATGTGCGGGTTACCAATGCAAACATGGAGCCGGTATTTTTTTCGTATCCGGCAAATGCCAATCTCGACAGTATGATTATGGAGTACGCCGTTACGCATACACCTGAGTACGATTTTACCGCTGACGATGGGGTAGGCCACCAGTTTTGGGTGCTATCCGATAAAGCCATGATTCAAAAAATAATCAAACACTTTGAGGCAATGCCGGCAGTGTATGTTGCCGATGGACACCACCGTACGGCAGCAGCAGCTTTGGTTGGCAAAGAAAAAAGAGAAAACAATCCCAATCATACCGGTAACGAAGAGTACAACTTTTTTCTTGCAGTGCATTTTCCTGATACGCAGCTAACCATTATTGATTATAACCGTGTAGTTAAAGACTTAAACGGATTGTCGGATGATGAGTTTTTGGAAAAGCTTAACAATAGTTTTATTGTTGAAGATATCGGTACCGAAATATATAAGCCATCAAACCTGCATCAGTTTGCAATGTATTTTAATAAGCATTGGTACAAATTAACTGCCAAATCCGGAACTTACAACGATGACGACCCCATTGGTGTTTTGGATGTTACAATTCTTACCAACGAAATTTTAAACCCTTTACTGGGCATTGAGGACTTGCGTACTTCAAAGCGTATCGATTTTGTGGGTGGTATTCGCGGATTGAGCGAACTTAAAAAACGGGTTGACAGTGGTGAAATGAAGGTAGCTTTTGCCCTCAATCCCGTTAGCATGAAACAGCTTATCAATATTGCTGACAGTGGTTTGATTATGCCGCCAAAAACTACCTGGTTCGAGCCTAAACTTCGCTCGGGACTGGTTATTCACGAACTGGATTAACAACATTTTAAACACAAAACATTTATTATGGAAACAATTGAAAAAGTATTAGAGACCCTAAAAAATACCGACAAACCTTTAAAATCAGGTGAAATTGCCCAAATGAGCGGTATCGATAAAAAAGAGGTTGACAAGGCCATAAAAAAATTAAAGGTGGAAAACAAAATAGTTTCGCCCAAAAGATGCTATTACGCGGCACAGTAAACACATTATCAAAGTACGCTATGAATCAAAGTTTAAAGTTCTATTTACCCGTTATTTTTTTTCTTCTTTTTACCACCGTATTAACTGCACAGCAGGATGAAATAACTTCGCAGGAAAAGGGCTATCAGTTAATGAAAACCTTTTGTTATGTTTGTCACAATCCAAATGTTACAAGCCATGATAAAATGTTGGCGCCACCCATGATGATGGTTAAACGTCATTACAAACCCAATTATCCTGTTAAACAAGACTTTATTAATGCCATTGTTAACTGGGTGCATCATCCTTCACCCGAAAAGGTTTTAATGCCGGGAGCAGTACGTAAATTTAAAATCATGCCGCCACTTGCTTACCCAAAGGAAGATTTGGAAGCCATCGCCTCGTATATATTTGACCATGAAATGGATAAGCCTGCAATGATGAAAAAAATGCAGGCTGAAAATGGCAATAACAAAATGATGAATGAAAAATCGGTTCTTTCGCTAAATGATGGCAAAAAATGGAAGGTGGATACTGAAACCATACATACAATGGATGAGGTTAACCAACTGCTTAATAATTTTAAAGGAAAAGAGCTGTCCGATTATCACACTTTGGGAAAAGAGGTTTTTGCCAAAGCTAAAAAGGTTATTTTGGATGAAAATAACAAAGGAGAAGCCTTTGAACAACTTCACAACTTTTTTCATGGCCTCGAAAATAACATGCACCAGCTGATGGAAGCCAAAAGTATGGAAGAGGGTGAGAAATACAAAGGATTACTTGAAGTGCATGCCTCAAGATTTGCCGATTATTTTGAAGAGTAAACACTATGCCGGAGCGAAAAAAAACGATTAAGCTTCTTGTTTGGGTTTCGTTACTGATAATTTTGTTGGGGCTGGGTTTTTACCCGACACCTGACATAATACCTGTAAAGTATGTTGACCGGCAAACCCACGAAATTAAAACCGAAAAAGTTGCAGGAGAGGCATGGCTTAAATGGTTGTACTATAACCCTTTGGGTGAGGTTGCGCTGCAAACGCTCGTAAAACGTAAGTTTGTATCGGAATTTTACGGTTGGTTAATGGATACAAAATGGTCGGCAAAAAAAATTGAACCGTTTGTTAAAGATTTCAATATTGACCTCAGTATTGCTCAAAAGCAACATTTTGAAACGTTTAACGACTTTTTTATTCGCAAGCTCAAACCGGGTGCCCGTCCCGTTAACAACGACAGCAATGTGGTGGTTTCGCCGGGCGACGGAAGAGTGCTGGCATATCAAAATATTTCCAATCAGGACTTTATCATTAAAGGTTATAGGTTTAACCTGAATACCTTTCTGAACAACGATTCGCTGGCAAATTTATACCGCGACGGGAGCCTGATTTCTTTACGTCTCTGTCCGGTTGATTATCACCGTTTCCACTTTCCGCTGGGAGGTACTGTTTCGCCTGATGTTAAAATTAATGGCGAGCTTTATTCGGTTTCGCCCATTGCTTTACATAGCATGGTTGATATTTTTCTGTTAAACAAACGCGAATACATTATTCTTGCCAACCGTCGTTTTGGCGATGTGGTTATGGCAGAAATAGGAGCTACCATGGTGGGTAGTATTGTGCAAACCTATCAGGGAACCAAAGTAGTAAAAGGCCGGGAAAAAGGCTATTTTAAATTTGGTGGTTCTTCGATAGTTTTACTGTTTAAAAAAGGTGCCGTTAAAATTGATGCCGACCTTCTCGAAAACACAAAAAATGGATTGGAAACCTATGTTAAAATGGGTGAAGAAATTGGCAGGGCAATCCGGTAATTATAGTATTAACCTCAGCTCGGCCTAAGCTTTGCTCACTTCCGATAGCAATCGGAACAGAATATTATTTCTTTCCAAAAATCCTGAGGCTTAAAAACACAACCCCAATCACAACAATGATGCCTAGTAAAAGCTGACCCCATGCACCAAGAAACACCAGTTTGTTTAGTATGGATTGGTGTTCGTGGTTATCGATTTTTACACCGGCATATTTTGCAACATGGCTCATTAGCGAAACAGCCAAATCCTGGTTTGGAACGGTTTTATGGCATGAGAGGCAAACGCCCCGGCGGTCGAGTTTTGAACGGGTTTGGTTGTTTAACGGTCCTGACAGTTTAAAATGATGCCCCACTGTTTGCAGCTGTTTTCCCTTTTCGGTTACAAACCGCGACCAGTCCATCTTAAGGTTATCAATACCTGGTTTTTGTGTGGTTGTTTTTGATGGCAACACTTTACCATCTGCGGTCATTAAGTCCACCTCAAAATCCTGTGAAGGGTCGCTAAAAATAAGTCCTCCTCCAATGCCGTAACCCATGGCTTTGGCTGTGGCGTGGCACTCTTCGCAATCGCGGGCTTTTTTTTGTATGGTGTGTGGTTGCACGGGCGACATGTCGATGGCCAGTTGACCTTCCTTTCCGGCACCTTCCACTCCCGGAATTTTAAATATTTGGTTTTGAATCAGTGCTTTGCCGTCTTTTCCAATAACGGTAATGGTTGTCTGGCAGCCCGGAATGGTAGGCGATACGCGTCCTTCGCCGTTTTGCGAAAGGGGCGGATTTTCCCAACGGAGGTAGCTGCGGGTTTCGGAAACCACTCCTTCAATTTTGTGCTTGCTTAAATCGCCACGAGCACAGGCGGTAAGTCCGTGTTCGTCATGGTCGGAGGCGGAAGCCAGCCAGTCGGTATGTTTTACGCCTTTGCTGTAGTCTATTTTAACATGGCATCCGTAACATTGTGGCGCCCAGGTGGCATGGCAGCTGTAACATTCCATCCGGTCGGTATGAACATTTATCTGGTCCATGGCTACAAGCGCTGCCATGTTGAGTTTGTTGTCTTCTTTAAGTTTTTTAAGGGGTTGCAGCACAAGGTCTTTGCCGCTGGCAAGATGTACCAGCACACTGTCGCCGGTTTTTACTACATTCTTAAATGCATTGCCTCTGGCAGTTCTCAAATAACCCTCTTTTTTATCGTAGGTTGTTCCCTTTTCAAGGTATTTGGCCAACTGCTGAATAAGGCCTCTGCTTTTTCCCGTAGCGGGGATGGTGTCGTATTCATCGCCATATCCCAAAGGAAGCTCCCATGGGTATTTTTTGGTAGTTCCGTGACAGTCCTGGCACTCCATTTCAACCGGAGCGAGGGTGGTTCCCGAAAGAAACCCGTCGCCATGTAAATCGTTGGTGGTATGACAATCCTGACAGAGCATTCCCTTTTGATAGTGGATGTCCTCTTTTAAATGCAGGTAGCGTTTGGTGTGTAGCCTGGGCTGGCTGTTTCCCTCTTTGTCGAAAGTGGGGGAGTAGGCGGTCTCCATCAATCCCTGATAGGAAACACCGATGCGTTTGCCCCTGTTGTGGCAGGTGGTACAGGTTTCAACCGGTACTCCCGAATAGGTAGTGCCGTGAACGGTAACTTTGGCGTTGCGGCTCGACTGGATGCTGTGAACCAAAAAGTGTCCGGGTTGGTTTTTGTCGATGGTGGGATCGTTTCCTTCGTAAAATCCATTGTTGGAGTATGGTATGTGACACGATGAGCAGCCAATACCGCGATAGTCGCCTCGTTTTTGGCGTCCTTTGGAACCGGTGTGGCACCTCAAACATTCCTGACGCAGGTAAGTATATGCCGCCAGCTGTGGGTTTTGTTGTACTTCGTCGGCTGTGGGTGCTTCGGGAAGTTTGGTCATCTTTTCAGGATAAACCTGAGGGTTTTTGCCGTGCAATGCCTGCATGTAGGCCTGGTAGTCTTTGGTGCCGAGGCGTGCGTGAGGGTCGTCGGGGTTTTTGGTTACGTAGTTTCCAACCGTATGATTGTATCCTTCCATGGCACCAAAACTCCACAAAGCACCTTGTATTTTTCCCTGCTCCGACATCATTAACGAGTTCATTTGAGCACTTACCTGTTCGGTGTGGCATTGCCCGCAGCTGTTTTCATTAATCCATGAGCTTCCGGGGTCGGGGTAGAAATTTTTTGGCCCTTTGTGATTGAAGAAATAATCCGGTGTGCCGGTATGTGCTGCAAGAGCAGTGGTTGCTTCGGGATTACCTCCGTGACAAACAACACATCCGTTGGGATCGCCGGCTTTTGCGCCCAGCTTGTATATCTCTTTCATCATTTTTGTTTGGTGCTGTCTGATGGGTTCGATACCGTGGTGACACGATAAACACCCTTGTTTTGGAGACGGAAAACCGCTGTTGTTTGTCTGGCCTAAAAGTAATTGTGACAGGAACAATATAAGAGGTAGAAGGAAAAGTTTTTTCATCTTGTTAATTTTTTACAAAAGTAACAAGATATATTTAAAAAGATAGATATTTGTACATAACAAAAGCACTATCACATCAAAATAGGAATTAGCCATTAGCCGGAATGATCCCCCGGATTTACTACAAAATACCTTACTTAGTTACATGACAGAATTTAATACCTTTGAACTTTTGTCGTGTTAAATCAAAAAGCTATGAAGAATCTACTCCCTTTTTTATTTTTTATGCTATTAATTGTAATAATGAATGTTTATACTACTGTAGCGCAGGTTGTTTGGGAACCGGTTAATCTTCCGGACAGTACCAAAACATATTCCATTGATTTTGATAGTACCGGAAGATGCTATATTATAACTGAATATGGGGTTTATTTTTCAGATGATAGAATTAATTGGCAGCAAACGAGTCTTACAAAATCAACATTAGGTACACTTTATATTAATGAGAATAATACTATTTATGCGGGAGGGTACGAACTTTGGCGCTCATTTGATGGAGGAATTACCTGGGACTCGATTTTTTATTACCCCTGGAGCGGAATAAACAGTATAATTACCCTTGGCGATAGCGTAATACTGTTAGGCGGAATGCGAGGCCTCTTCAGGTATTCGGAAAGTACCGGTGAGTGGACACATCTTTTTGACACATATAACGTTGAAATCTTCTATGATTTTGCCAGGAATAGCGAGGGAACCCTGTTTTGCGGTTCTATAGCATTCCAAACAACCTTTTCCCCGGGAGGCATAAGGCGTTCTTTCGATAATGGCCTTACCTGGGAAATGTCAAACCTTGACTATTATTTTGTTTCATCATTGGCCATAAACTCAAACGATGAACTTTATGCAGGCGCACGTGGCCAATATTATACCGGTGAATCGGGTGTTTTTAAATCAGACGATGGAGGGGATACATGGTACAAGGT
>JALVAQ010000151.1 GCA_027011095.1 Bacteroidales bacterium | reverse complement strand
CATAAGCAAATTTCCTTCCGGGATGAACTCATTGATCTATTACATGAGCATCATATTGAATTTAACGAGAAATATTTGCTTTAACCTGCCATGGTAACGCCCCGCTTCGGGGGCTTTCCGTATTTTTATTGTATCCACCGGGCTTCACCCGGTGCTATTCAAATAGCGTCCCTTCGGGACTTTGGTAAAGAGTTGAAAAAAACAGGTAAAGTTTTTTAGCTTAACAAAATCACTATCACATCAAAATAGGAATTAGCCCAGGAAACAATTTGTATTGCTTTTCTATTTTACCATCGCTATATATTCACTACCTTCGCAACTTAAAACTTTAATGCATTGATTAAACCCGAAACCATACAAAAAATATTGGAAACAGCTCATGTTGAAGAGGTTGTTGGTGATTTTGTAAGCCTTAAAAAGCGCGGAGTTAACTATTTGGGACTGTGTCCTTTTCATAATGAAAAAACCCCATCGTTTGTGGTTTCGCCGGCCAAAGGGATTTACAAATGTTTTGGTTGCGGGAAGGCCGGAAACGCAGTTAATTTTGTAATGGAGCACGAACATTACTCCTATCCCGAAGCATTAAGGTTTTTGGCCAAAAAATACAACATTGAAATTGAAGAGGAGGCGCTTACGCCCGAAATGCAACAGCAAATCGACGAACGCGAAAGCCTCTTTACTTTAAACACCTTTGTCAACAACTACTTTCAGGAAAATTTGTTTAATAGCGAAGAGGGAAAAGCCATCGGCCTCAGCTATTTTAAAGAGCGTGAGTTTTTGGAAGTAACCATTAAAAAGTTTCAATTGGGTTACGCGCTTGACAAATGGGACGATTACTCACGCCATGCCGTTGAAAACGGATTTAAAAAGGAGGTGCTTTTTAAAACCGGCCTCAGCATCGACAAGGGTGATAAAATGATGGACAGGTTCAGAGGGAGGGTTATGTTTCCCATTCATAACCTTACCGGAAAGGTCATTGGTTTTGGTGGCCGTATTTTAAGTAAAGAAAAATCGACGGCAAAATATGTAAACTCGCCACAGTCGGAAATTTACGACAAAAGTAAAACCCTGTATGGAATATATTTTGCCCGCAACGCCATTTTAAAAAACAACCGCTGCTATTTGGTGGAGGGCTATACCGATGTAATATCCATGCATCAGGCCGGCATTGAAAATGTGGTAGCCTCTTCGGGTACTTCGCTAACCGTTGATCAGATTAAACTGATAAAACGTTTTACGCCCAACATTACCATTCTTTACGATGGCGACCCGGCGGGTATTAAGGCATCGTTTCGCGGTATCAATCTTATTCTGGAACAGGGCCTCAATGTAAAAATTGTCCTTTTTCCCGAAGGGGAAGACCCCGATTCGTTTGTGCGTGCGCATCCCGTTACCGAAGTTGAAGAATTTATTTCAAAGCAGGCTTCCGACTTTATCTCCTTTAAGGCAAAACTCTTGCTACAAGATACTGCCGGCGACCCTTCCGCCCGTGCTGCGCTCATTAAAGATATGGTGGAAACCATTTCGTATATTCCCGATCAGATAAACCGCACCGTTTATGTTCAGGAGTGTTCAGCCATAATGGATGTGCCCGAACAAACGCTTGTTAACGAACTTAACAAGCTGTTGCGCAATAAATACCGGAAAAAAATTCGTGCCACAGAACAGGAAGTCCCCGATGAAATTACCATTGATAAAGAGCCGGTTAAAGAGTTTAACAAGTTGGATTCTATCTATCAGGAGCAGGAAATTATCAGGTTGTTATTAATATATGGTGATCAGTCGTTTACTGAAAAAAACAATGATGACGAAGAGCCCATACAGCACAACATTGCTCAATATGTTGTTAACGACCTTGTCAACGATGGAATATCGTTTACCAATGCATCGTTGACGGCTATTTTCCAAATTTACAGGTCGGCTGTTGAAAAGGGAGAGGTTCCCCGAACTTCCTTTTTTGTTAATCATCCCCAAAAGGAAATTGCCCAAAAAGCCATTGAGCTGATAAGCACTCCTTATGAGCTAAGTGCCAATTGGGAAAAAAACAAAATTTTTGTAAAAACCGAAGAAGATCAGCTGCAGGTTCTCACCAAAACATCGTTGTTGGCACTGAAAGAAAAACACCTTAGCAAGCTGTTAAAAGATGTTGAAGATAAGTTAAAAGATAACACGGATGAAGAGGCAATAAAAGAACTTTTAGAAACCTTTAAAGCCTTAAAACAGATTCATACAAACATTAACCAATCGCTTCAACGGCAGATATTGCCGTAACTAATATTTTACCAATAATCCAGTAAAAGGTATTACGGGTTTCACAACATTTCACTGTCAATTTTTACCAATATTTATTTATGTCTAATTTGTTTATTTTTAGCATTTAATCTTACATTATGTTTAAGTAAAGATTTCATTTGTGTTATGGCAAGTTGGTTAAGATGCATCAAACGTTCAGGCTGAGGAATTTTTTGTTGAATGAGCATGGCATTGATACTTTCCATATTTGACAGGACAATCAATTGTTCAATAGTTGCATAATCCCTTATGTTTCCAGTTTTATCAGGATTTACGTCACGCCATTGTTTGGCTGTTTTTCCAAATAAAGCAAGATTAAGAACATCCGCCTCGTTAGCATAAATAAAGGAAATTTGGCTTAATGGACAAAATTGTTGCTACCGGCTGCGTTTTTAATTGTACCGAATTCGGTATAATTAAATTCGGAATTATATAAAGCTTCCCATTCACCAAGATACTCTATAGTGCTTTTTAAACTAAGCCATTTAATTATCACCACTTCCTGATGTTGATTTCTTGCCATATCGGTTAATGAAATATAATCATCCTTTTCTTGAGCGATAATTGTAATCTCATTTCCCTGTATGTTAATCTTTTTACTTTTTGCCATAATTATCAAATAGTTTCCGTTACAATAATTCAGAATTTAGGATTTTGGAAGCGACAACAGTTTTTTGTCCTTTCCCCTAACTTCCCGATGTTTTAACGGACAACTTTTTAGTGTTGCAATGTACTTTAGTTTTTCAGCCTTGCATACATCTACAACCATCCTAAAACAATCCCGAAAACAACAATTAATATTAGGTTAACTCCATAAATAACACCAAGGGTGGTAATCTTTTTTTTGATTGTTTTCATATCGAAAACCCAATAGGATACGAGGAAAAAAGTCAGATACCCAAATATTACTATTAAATAGGGAGCACCGGCATTCCACCACGAGTATTCCCAGGTTAAGGCACCTACAGCATTTAGTAACATCTCTATTATTACACAAAAAATTGAGTTTACAATGGCAAAAAACCACCGGTTATTAATTCCCAGAATTTTCAATTTTTTGTCTTCAGGAAGCATCTTGGCAAAGGCGATACCGGCGATGGCAAACATAAAACTGATTTCGATGTTTAACCCTATCAGTATCTCGTAAGCCGACTTTCCGGGTGCACCCCACACCGGTGCAAACTGTGTAAAATGAAACACCAGCGAGTTCCATATCTCGTTAAACCAGTCCATGCCCCAAAAGGCCAATCCGGCAAAAACAAGATTCCAGTTTTTCCGTTCTACTTCCACGGCATAAACGTAAACCACAAAAGCAAACATGGGAATAACATACCATTGAAAAGTATTGGGGTCGCGTAAATGTTGCAACGCTTCCAAAGCAGATTGTGCAGCCATAACAATTGGTTTTAATATTTGAAAATGCTAATATCAGAAAAAAAATTAACATTCAAACCAATCGTTAGTTTATTACCTTTGCAATTTCCATTAATGTTTATCATCACTTTTTTCCAAAAATGAATTTTAAAGAACTTAACCTATCCGAAACCCTGTTGGAAGCAATTTCCTATATGGGATTTGAAGAAGCAACCCCCATTCAGGAGCAAGCCATTCCGGCTATTTTAGACAATAAAGATCTGATTGCCTGCGCACAAACAGGAACAGGCAAAACAGCCGCATTTATTTTGCCTGTACTCAATGCGCTGCTGCAGGAAAAAGAGCAACACAAAACCCGCGTATTGGTAATTGTTCCCACCCGCGAGCTTGCGCTTCAAATCGACCAGCAAATACAAGGCTTCTCCTATTTTACCAATGCACAGTCCATTGCTATTTACGGCGGAGGTACCGGCTCGGAATGGGAGCAGCAAAAACGGGCGCTCACAAGTGGCTCGGAAATTGTTGTGGCCACTCCCGGAAAGCTTATCTCGCATTTAAACATGGGCTATGTAAAATTTGAGGATTTAAAATATTTAATTCTCGATGAAGCCGACCGTATGCTGGATATGGGCTTTTACGACGACATTCAAAAAATCGTCTCCTATCTCCCCAAAAAGCGGCAAACATTAATGTTTAGTGCCACCATGCCGCCACGCATAAAAACCCTCGCCGCCAAAACACTCAGGCATCCTGTTGAAATAACCATCGGGCTTTCAAAACCAGCCGAAGGGGTTTTACAGGAAGCATTTCTAACCTACGAAACACAAAAAACACTGTTAATAAAAAAACTTATTTCGGGTAACCCCGATGCAAAAAGTATTTTAATTTTTACCTCCACCAAAAAGAAGGTGAACGAAATTGTTCGCGGGTTGCGCGGAAACGGATACCGTGTTGAAGGTATTTCGTCCGATTTGGAGCAGGCTCGTCGTGAAGAGGTGCTCAGAGGGTTTCGCTCAAAACAAACCCGTGCTTTGGTAGCCACCGATGTGTTGAGCCGCGGTATCGACATCAAAGACATCGACATTGTTATTAACTACGATGTTCCCGGCGATGCCGAAGACTATGTTCATCGTGTGGGGCGTACAGCACGTGCTGCCTCCACCGGACTGGCCATAACCCTTATCAACGAAGACGATATGTACAAGTTCAGCCGCATTGAAGCCTTGATTGGTAAAGAGGTTGACAAGCTGCCTCTGCCTGACGATTTGGGAGAAGGCCCAAAATGGAAAGCAAATCAAAGGGGAGGAGGAAACAGACATTTTAGCGGAAAAAAGCGATATCCCCGTAAAGACGGAAACAATAAAAGCAAAAATAAATCAGGCTATAAAGGAAAGAGAAGGGATAAAAGATAATTCTATCTCAACAAAAAACCCTGATAATCATTGATTATCAGGGTTGTAAAGCGTGGTACCACCTGGAATTGAACCAGGGACACACGGATTTTCAGTCCGTTGCTCTACCAACTGAGCTATGGTACCTTCTTTTTTGGAGGCGCAAAGATAGATAATTTTTTTATTTTCCATATTTTTCTTTAAAAAAATTTAATTTTCTTTTCACACTGCCTCAGGTAACGTACTTTTGCGGCTTACAACATCAATTATGCAGCGATTAATCATCGACATTGGTAACACATTTACAAAACTGGCCGTTTTTAATAACGAAAGCGAACTTTATGCGGAACGCACCACTTTATTGCAAACAGAAATTTTGCAAAACCTTTATAACAGATTTCCGAAAATAGAAAGTTCAATCATATCATCGGTGCGAAATTACCCCGGTGAACTCGACACCTGGCTTAAAACCCGTTTTTATCACATCACCCTCAACTCGCAAACGCCTCTTCCTTATAATAATAAATATGCCACTCCCGAAACGCTTGGTAAAGATAGGGTTGCGGCGGCGGCAGCAGCAATAAAAATTTTCCCCGGCCACAATGTGCTTGTGGTTGATGCCGGCACCTCCATTACTTACGATATAGTAACAGCCCGAAAAGAGTATCTTGGAGGGGGAATCAGTCCCGGAATCAGGATGCGTTTAAAAGCACTGCATACTTTTACAGATAAACTTCCGTTAATAGAAAATGTTGAAACGGCTCCGCTGCCGGGTAACAATACCAAAGAGTCTATTTCAAGCGGCGTTTTAAATGGCGTTTTGTACGAAGTGGATGGTTTTATCAGCAGTTATTCCGAGCAATATAAACCCCTGAAAATTATTATTAGCGGGGGAGATTATAAATATTTTGATAAAAAGCTAAAAAATAGCATCTTTGCAACCCCAAATATTGTAATGCAAGGATTAATGGAAATCCTAAAATTTAATGAAGATAAATAAAAGAAATATTTTATGGATTTTTGTGCTGGTACAACTGACTGTACTTAGCCAAAACCGTATCAATTCACCCTATTCCTATTACGGCCTGGGTGATTTAAGAGGACGAAATGTTAACAACGTATCGCAATCAATGGGCGGCATCTCCATTGGCTATTCTAACCCGCGGCACGTTAATCCCAACAACCCCGCTTCCTATGGAATCTTCGATTCTACCTTTTTTGTTTTTGAAACGGGTATTAAGGCCGAAGCTGGTACTTTAAACAGCTTATACAATGCCGAGAATTCAAGTAGTGTTACCCTTAGCTACATTTTAATGGGCTTTCCGGTTACCAAATGGTGGAAAACAAGCCTGGGGCTGTTGCCTTTTAGCGAAATTGGCTACAACATAGACATTACTGTTGATATGAGCCAGTATAACTTTACCAACATAGTTAATAATTTGGATGGTGAAGGCCGGATTAATCAGGTTTACTGGGGCAACGCCTTTAAAGTTTCTAATAATTTTAGGGTGGGAGCCAACATCAACTACACCTTTGGGCAGGGATCGTTTAAAAGCCTTATCTATTTTGCCGATTCCATTAATATCTTAGGAACGCGAACCGTTAGAGACATAAATCTCCACGACTTTGTTTACGATTTTGGTGCTCAATACGACATTCATTTTAGCGAAAATAAAATGTTAACCCTGGGTGCCATTTATGCTCCTGCCGTGAATGCAAAAGCTACACGCAGCACGTTGGGAAAAACACTCTTTGGCGGATATCAGGATGTTGATTACGACAAAGACACCATTTTTTACTTTCCCGACGAAGAAGGCTCGGTGGTGATTCCCATGCGGACAGGCTTTGGCATGACCTATCATCAAAAAGGAATTTGGATGGCCGGATTTGATTTTGAATTTCAGCAATGGGAAAAATTTAAATCGTTTGGCGTTTCCGATTCCATCAGCAACACCTGGAAAGTGTCACTTGGTGGCCAATATACACCGGTGCACACAACCCTTTCCCCTCTGTTTAAAAAAATGACTTATCGGGCTGGTTTGCACTACGGATTGTCCTATTTAACCCTCAGAGGACAACAACTAAACGAGTTTGGCATAAGTATTGGAACAGAATTCCCTGTAAGGAAAAGCAGAACCACCATAAATTTAAGTGCTGAATACCGAAGCAGGGGTACTACCGATTTTGGTTTACTGCGTGAAAGTTTTATTAATTTTACTCTCGGTTTATCAATTAACGAGAAGTGGTTTTACAAAAGAAGATATAAATAAATTAAGTTACTTTTTAATATTAATGTGTTATGAAAGCTAAAGGATTATTATTGTTATTGGTTTTAGGAGCAGGATTTAACCTGTTTGCTTTTAACAACTCCGGTTTCGATAAGCTTGTTCCACAACAACAGGAGCCAAAATACGGAAAAGACAGCGTTAAATGTATTACAAACCTGTCGCTTTATGTTGAGCCGTACAAATACTGGAAACAAAGCAGGTATAAAAGCGACGTAGTAAACGATGCTATAAAGCCATGGATTTATGTATTTAACAATTGCCCGCGCTCAAGTCAGAATATGCTTATTCACGGCGTTAAAATTATGGAGTATCGTATTAAAAATGAAAAAGACCCTGCTTTAAAAGAAAAACTCATCGACACTCTTTTGATGGTGTATGATAAAAGGATGAAATATTTTCCTGTTTATAAAGGCCATTCGCAAGTAGGTAAAATATTGGGCGACAAAGGAGTTGCTATGTACAAATATCGTCCGTCACAATACAAAGAAGCTTATAAAGTTTTGCTCAAGTCAATCGACATGCGCAAAAACAAGTCAAAAGGATCTGTATTTATTTATTATTTCAGAGCACTCACCCGTATGGCTCAAAATGGAGAAGCCGACCCCAGCGAGGTTATTGATGCTTACGACAGAATCAGTAATTTTGTTGATGCCAACATAGCTAAATACAAAGCTTCGGGCAATACCCGAAAAGCAGAAATTAACGAAAACATAAAAGGTTCGTTGGAAAGTATGTTTGAACCGTTCGCCACTTGCGATGTGTTGGTACGTATCTATCAGAAAAAATTTGACGAACATCCTGACAGCGTTGATTTGTTGAAAAAAATAACTGCAATTCTGGATGATAAAAAATGTGTTGATTCAAAATTGTATTTGGATGCTGTGGTTAACCTGCATAAAGCCGAGCCAACACCTGAATCGGCCTTTTTAATTGGTAAAATGTACCTGAAAAATGAAAAGTACGACAAAGCACTGGAGTATTTAAAACAGGCTACAACCATGAAAGAACCGGATAAGTTATTTGAAAATTATATGTACATGGCCGAAATTTATCATTATAAAAACAACTACCCGAAAGCACGTGAGATGGCTTATAAAGCTGTTGGTATTGATAAAACAAAAGGAGAGCCTTATGCCTTTATTGGCGACTTATACGCTAAAAGTGCTGCCAAATGTGGGAACAACGATTTAACCAAACTGGTTGCCTATTGGGCTGCTGTTGATAAGTTTAAAAAAGCCAAAGCCGTTGACCCTGAAATGGCAGAAGCAATGAACAAACGTATAAAAGTCTATCAAAAATACTTCCCGACCAAAGAAATTATGTTTTTCTACAACATCAACGATGGCGACCCCTATACTGTTGGATGTTGGATAAACGAAAAAACCACGGCCAGGTCGCTTAAAAAATAGTTAACTAATTTTATAATGGTTAAGAATCTCATAAAAAGCATCATCCTGATAGTTGTCGGGGTGATGCTTTTTTCGTGTGAAAACGATATCGAAACCATTAAAAAAATTACTGCCGATGATACCATTTCGGGAATAACAGCTTACGACATTGAATATGTGAGAACCGATTCCGGTCTGATACAGGTTACACTTAAAGCTCCCGAAATGATTAAGTATGACGGGAAAGAACCGTACACTGAATTTCCAAAAGGTTTTACGGTTTATATGTTTGATAAAAACCAAATTAAAAAAGCCTTTATTAAAGCCAACTACGGAATTAACTATACCAGAAAAAAATATTTAAAAGCGCGTAACGATGTGGTGGTTAAAAACTTTGAAACACACGAACAGCTTAATACCGAAAACTTAGACTGGGATCAGAGAAAGAGGATGATATATGCCCGTTCGTTTGTAAAAATTTCGGCACCCGATAAGCTTATTTTCGGCGACAGCCTTGAAGCAAACGAAGATTTTAGTCAACGTAAAATTTATAACATTCAAAAATCGGAGATAGAAACCGACGACAGTGACAATTAATCACAGTATTTTTTAACTTTGCCCTAAATGAACATCGACTACATCATTGTTTTGATTACGCTAATCTTATCAGGCTTTTTCTCCGGCCTCGAAATAGCTTTTGTTAGTTCCAGCCGGTTAAAGCAGGAGCTTGATATTAAAAATAATAACTCATCGGCTCGAATTTTATCGCAATTTTACAAAAACCCTTCCCGGTTTATAGGAGCCTTGCTGTTGGGCAACAACATTGCTTTGGTAGGGTATGGAATTGTTATGGCTAAAATTTTAGAAGAACCCATCACTGCGTTACTGCCGGCAGCTATTAACACCGAGTTTTTTGTGCTGATTACACAAACAATACTATCAACACTGCTTATTTTAATTGTGGCCGAGTTTATTCCTAAAATACTGTTCCGCATCCGCCCCAATGCCATCCTTAAATTTCTTGCCATTCCCGTATGGCTGTTTTACATGCTGTTTTATCCCCTTATTATTCTTTATATCGGGTTTTCAGAGTTTCTGTTAAAAAGGGTTTTTCGAATTAAATTGAAAGATGAAATTTATACTTTTAGTGCCGTTGACCTCGACGAATACATCAAAGACTTTCAACCCGAGCAGGTGGAAGAAAATACACAGGAAATCCAGATGATTCAAAATGCCATGGATTTTAAAAATGTTAAGTTGCGCGACTGCATGGTTCCCCGTACCGAAATTGTAGCTGTGGACATCAATGCCAACCTGAACGATTTAATTAAATTATTTACCACCAGCGGGCACTCTAAGATTATGGTTTACGAGGGAGATATCGACACTTTAATTGGGTACCTCCATGCTTACGATGTGTTTTCGCATCCTGACGACTTGAAAAATATAATCCGAAAGGTTGATATCTTTCCCGAAACCATGGCTGCCAAAGATTTGCTTAACGAATTCATTAAAAATCATAAAAGTATTGCCATTGTGGTAGATGAGTTTGGCGGAACTTCAGGTATTGTAACCATGGAAGATATTATTGAAGAGATTTTTGGTGAAATTGAAGACGAATATGATACCGATACCGATAGAGAAGAACAGCTGTCGGATAACGAGTTTATTTTTTCATCCCGCCTCGAAATTGACTACCTCAACGAAAAATATAACCTCAACATTCCCGAATCGGAAGAGTACGAAACCCTTGCAGGTTTTATTCTTCATTATCACGAAAGCATCCCGCAGGAGAAGGAGGTTATTGAAATACCTCCGTTTATATTTGAAGTCATTGCTGCTTCCGAAAACCGCCTCAACGAAGTTAAAATGACCGTTTCAAAAGTAACTGAAAACGAGTTCTAATCCGTTTTGGAAAAGTTTTATATTGATGCCGAAAATCTTTTCCAAAACTCAAACCGCCCTAGTTTTGGAAAAGTTCTACAACGATGCTGAAAAACTTTCCCAAAACTCTAAACCCTCTGACTTTCCCACCTTCCCACCCTCTCCCTTTCTCACCTTCCCACTCTCTCACCCTCATCC
>JALVAQ010000150.1 GCA_027011095.1 Bacteroidales bacterium | reverse complement strand
ACCATTTTTACGCCTTCCATAGCGGGAACAGGAGAACAACAGGTGATTTATACTTTTACAAACACCGAAACCTGTACCGGATACGATACTTTAACAACATTTATTTACAGCGTGGGAAACGGCATCGATTTAGGTGACCCCGACACCTTATCGCCGGGCGATACCATTAAACTTGATGCAGGCGAAGGGTTTGATCGTTACTTATGGAACACCGGCGATACAACACAGATTCTTACCGTACCCTACAACCCGCATTTTGCCGGAACCCGCCGTTACTCGGTAGTGGGAATCATCAATCAATGTACATCAACCGGAAGTGTTTACATTACTTTTGTTGACCCTTCGGGAATTTCGGAACATGAACAATCAGGAATAACCATTTATCCCAATCCGTTTTTTGATGAGTTTAACCTTTCGTTTCGAAAGCCACAAAACAACGTTAAGATTTGGCTGTTCGATATTTACGGAAAGGTAGTTTATTCCGAAACCATTGCTTTTGTACCTGAAAGCAGTAAAAAAACCATCCATTTAAATAAGTTGCCACGCGGTGTATATTTTGTTAAGTGGCAATCGGGTAACCAAACGGGAATATCAAAAATTGTAAAGAAGAAATAATTCCGGCTTACCCTTTGATTTTTATTACTTTTGCCAAAATTTTTTTAGACTGCACTCAATAATAAATTACAGAAGCATGAAAAAAGTATTAGGCATAGGAAATGCATTGGTGGATGCATTAAATAAACTTGAAAACGATGATTTGTTAAACGAATTGGGATTGCCCAAAGGCAGTATGCAATTGGTTGATGCCCAAACTTCGGAAGCCATACAGGAAAAAAGTAAGAACCTTGAAAAAGAGATGGCCTCAGGCGGCTCGGCTGCCAATACCATTCACGGGTTGGCAAACCTAGGCGTTGAAACAGCTTTTATCGGAACCGTGGGAAAAGATGAAATTGGTAATTTTTTTATTGAAGATTTGAAAAAAAGCGGTATTAAACCTTTGTTAAATCTTTCCGAAACTCCTTCGGGTTTGGCAAACGCCATGATTTCACCTGATGGCGAACGTACATTTGGTACTTACCTTGGCGCTGCCATTGAACTTTCGGCATCCGATTTAAAACCGGAGCAGTTTAAAGATTACGATATTCTTCATGTTGAAGGATATCTTGTTCAAAACCATGATTTGCTGGAAGGAATCTTAAAAACCGCCAAAGAACAGGGATTGGAGATATCACTCGACCTGGCCAGTTACAATGTGGTTGAGGACAATCTGGATTTCCTCACAAAAATGGTTAATCAGTATGTTGATATTGTTTTTGCCAACGAAGAAGAGGCAAAAGCTTTTACCGGACAAGAGCCTGACGATGCTTTGAATACGTTGGCAGAAGTAACAAAAATAGCCATTGTAAAGGTGGGCAGTAAAGGGTCGATGATTAAAGAAAACAACAAGATAGCTAAGGTGGGCGTTGAAAAAACCAAGGTGGTTGATACTACCGGTGCAGGCGATTTGTATGCAGCAGGGTTTTTATACGGATACGTAAACAATCTTGCGCACGAAAAATCAGGCCAAATTGGTGCTTTGCTTGCTTCTAAAGTTATTGCCGACTATGGCGCCAAAATCAGCGAAGCCGACTGGAAAGAGATTAAAAACAAAATTTAAAATTGTTGTGTCGTGAAAAGAACAGAAATTAAAGCGGTTCTTCAACAAGGTGATGTTGGAACCAGGGTAAAAGTTATGGGCTGGGTGCGTACAAAGCGCATCGGTAAAAATGTTGCTTTTATTGCAATGAACGATGGTTCTACCATTAAAAATGTTCAGGTTGTGGTTGATACTACCGGCGATTTTGTAAAACTGCTCGAAAATGTTCACACAGGAGCTGCCCTTTCGGTGGAAGGAAATCTTGTTGAATCGCTTGGTAGCGGACAAAAAGTTGAAATACATGCTGAAAAAATTGATTTATTGGGTAAAGCCGACCCCAATGAATATCCGCTGCAACCCAAAAAACATTCGTTGGAGTTTTTGCGCGAAAAAGCACATTTACGTTTTCGTACCAACACTTTCAGTGCCATCGCCCGCATCAGGCACGCCATGATTTTTGCCGTTCATAAGTTTTTTAACGACAAGGGTTTTTATAATATTCACACACCTATCATTACAGGTTCCGATGCCGAAGGAGCCGGAGAAATGTTTCAGGTTACCACCCTCGATTTAAGCAATCCCCCAAAGGATGACGAGGGGAACCTTAATTTTAAAGAAGACTTTTTTGGCAAAGCCTCTAACCTTACGGTATCCGGACAACTTGAAGCCGAACTGGCTGCACTGGCACTTGGTAAAGTTTACACCTTCGGGCCTACATTTCGTGCCGAAAACTCCAACACCACCCGCCATCTTGCAGAGTTTTGGATGATTGAACCCGAAATGGCTTTTAGCGATATTAATGATGATATGGATTTGGCTGAGGAGATGCTAAAATATGTTATCAGATACGCTTTGGATAACTGTATGGACGACCTGGAGTTTCTTAGCAAAAGACAGCAGGATGAAGAAAAAAACAAAAAAGCCGACGAACGCTCCATGGAGTTGATTGAAAAACTGAACTTTGTTTTGGAAAATCCGTTTGCCAGAATCACCTACACCGAGGCCATTCATATTTTACGCAATTCAAAACCCAACAAAAAGAAAAGGTTTCAGTTTGTTATCGAAGGATGGGGTGCCGATTTACAATCGGAACACGAACGCTATCTCGTGGAAAAGCATTTTAAAACTCCCGTTATCCTTACTGACTATCCCAAAGATATTAAAGCCTTTTACATGAAACAAAACGATGATGGCAAAACCGTTAGAGCCATGGATGTTTTGTTTCCCCAAATTGGCGAAATAATTGGAGGTTCGCAGCGCGAAGAGGATTATAACAAACTCTACACGCGGATGAATGAGATGCATATTCCCGAAGAGTCGATGTGGTGGTATCTGGAAACCCGAAAATTCGGTTCGGTGCCACATGCAGGTTTTGGGCTTGGTTTTGAACGTCTTATTTTGTTTTTAACCGGAATGGGTAACATTAGAGATGTTATTCCCTTTCCGCGAACACCACAAAACCTGGAATTTTAACAATATAAAAGCTCACGCAATTTTGTGGTGAGCTTTTTTTAAAATCTTGTTTTTGATGAACAATTTTTCAATACAAATGGCACCTTTTCAGGGAATCACAAATCTTGTGTTCCGAATGGTTTATACACGTCATTTTACGGGCATTGATAAGTTGTTTACCCCCTTTTTTACAGGTATCCAAAAGCAGAAATTAAGTTTGCGGGAAACCAAAGAGCTTAGCCATGTTCATGAAAATAACATTCCCGTTATCCCTCAAATACTCAGTAAAGATGCAGCTGAAATAGAACGGTTTGCCATCCTTTGTCATCAACTTGGTTTTACCGAAATAAACTGGAATCTCGGTTGTCCGTATCCGCGTGTTGCCAACAAGGGACGAGGTTCGGGTATGCTTTTGTATCCTGACAAAGTGGATAAAATTCTTTTTGAAGTGATGGATAAAATTCCTGTCAAACTATCTGTAAAACTAAGGTTGGGTTATCTTGATGAAACGGAAATTTTTAAATTGTTGCCGGTATTTAACCGCTATCCCATACAGGAACTTGCCGTTCATGCCCGCATAGGAAAACAGCTGTATAAAGGTAGTGTAAACAAGCCTGTTTTTGCGGAAGTTATAAAACAGTCTGACATCCCGGTTGGGTATAATGGTGATATCTTTACCAAAGATGATTCTGTGGAACTTTTGCAACAATTTCCCAACCTCAATTTTGTGATGCTTGGCAGAGGATTGTTGGTTGATCCGTTTTTGCCTGCACATATTAAAGGTTACGATACTCCTGAACTTTCGCAACAAAAACTCATCATACGTAAGTTTGTTGACGATTTGTATTACCACCGGCGAAAGCAACACCATGACGGCCTGCAAACGCTGGGAAACATGAAAGAGTACTGGTGGTATCTGGCCTACTCCTTTAACAAGCCAAACAAAGTGTTTGGAAAGATAAAAAAAGTAAAATCGTTTAACGATTACGAAGATGCCGTAAGTGTTGTTTTTAACGATTTTGAATGGCTTGGCCAGCAAGCCAACCTGTTTAGAAAAGAAAAAAACAGATAATCAGCGGTTTTTCTTATTTTTGCGTCTAACAACAAAGTATGAGGGCATCTTTTTTATTTCTTTTTATTTTTTCTTCCCTGTCGCTGTTTTCGCAAAACGATAATAATGATGGCTGGAAACTGGTAAAGCAGCAAAAGGGTATTGATGTTTATGTGAAACCAATTCCTGAAACACCGGTTAAT
The DNA here is from genome assembly GCA_027011095.1 of Bacteroidales bacterium. Taxonomy (GTDB): domain Bacteria; phylum Bacteroidota; class Bacteroidia; order Bacteroidales; family F082; genus B16-G9. The sequence continues at coordinate 6,502 of JALVAQ010000150.1, read as the reverse complement.
GCCATTAAAGCAACCACTATAGTTAATTGCTCCCTCGCTTCAGCTGTTGCTTTATTGTTGGATGTTGATTGCCATACCGAATGGATGTATCAGTGTAAAAAAGCCAAAGTGGTAAAAAAGGTCAACGATTCAACCTGGTATTATTATGCTCAATCAGATACCCCCTGGCCTGTTTTAGACAGGGATTATGTGTCGAAAATTGAATTAAAACGAAACAGTAAAAACAGTATTAGCATTGTTGGCCACGGCATTCCCGACTATTTACCCGAAGTAAAAGATGTGGTTCGCCTGCCATACTCCTATTCCGAGTGGCGGTTTACTTCATTGGAACCCAACAAAATATATGCAGAACTATTTCTTTCTGTTGATGTGGGCGGATCAGTACCTCCGTGGTTATTAAATTTATTCGTCACGCGAGGGCCTTATCAAACCATGCTTAACTTTTCAATTCGGGTGCATGATAAAAAATATAAAAATGCTGCTTTTTAGTTTTGGAAAAGTTTCTAAATCTTCGCTGATTAACTTTTCCAAGACTCTTAAAGCTCTACTACTGTCAAGCCAACTCCAAGTGACGTATTGAGATTGCTTCCGATAGCTATCGGAACCTCGTACCTCGTCATCGCAATGACGTCACTTGGGGTTGGTTTGACACTATAACGGAAACCTAAACTTTTAAAGAAAGTAGCTTGTTTACCGACCGCTTTCGCCTGTTTACCGATATTTTATTTATTTTCGTTACCAACCGGCTTATTTTTGTCGGTGATTAATAAAACTATCTTGTTATGAATCAAAAACCAAATGATAGCCGTCTGATAATAGGACTCATACTTATTGCACTGGGGGCGATACTGATGTTTAACACCATGGGGCTGGTTGACTGGCCCGTCAGTACTTATATATTTTCATGGAAAACCCTGCTTATATTAATAGGTGTAGTACTCATTAATAACAAACAACGAAAAGTTGCCGGAACCATACTGATAGTGCTTGGTGTAACCTTTTGGATTCCCTCAATTTTTGATGTTAATGTACGTTTTCACCAGGTATTTTGGCCTCTGGTTTTAATAGGAGTTGGCGTACTGGTCATATCCCGCAGGGGAAATGTTCCCGGTAAAAATAATTTTGATAAGGAAAAATGGAAGCGCCATTTTGGAGGATCAACAACCTATCAGGATGACTTTATAAACGATGTTTCCATTTTTGGAGGCGGACATAAAAAAGTAGATTCAAAAAACTTTAAAGGAGGCAATCTTACCTCGGTTTTTGGAGGTTCTGAAATAAATATGGTAAGCGCCGAAATGAATGCAGATGGTTGTGTTATTGACGTGTTTACACTGTTTGGCGGCACCACTCTTATTGTTCCCAATACCTGGAAAATTCAAATTGACGCCATTTCAATATTGGGTGGGTTTAACGACAAGCGAAGAGTGGCTGCATCGGAATTAGATAAGTCGAAAACGCTGGTTATCAAAGGAGTGGTTATGTTGGGCGGCATCGAAATTAAAAGCTATTAAACTGTGGATACACCTGTTCTGTCTAAGAAGTACTATCTGACAAGCTATTTTATAATATGGCTTGTTATTATTGTTATTCATGCTGCCTTACTGTTTTTTCTATACGATATATCACTAACCGAAAGTATAACTGACAGTATGGTGTTTAACCTCTTTTTTGCCATTGCAGGTTATACTCTATGGTTTGTTATTAAATATAATCTTAAAGACAAACCAACGGGCATCGACCTGCTTTTTCAACATTTAATGGTGGCTGCCGTCATTATAACAATCTGGTATTTAGTTTCTTACTATACCTTGTCAGGTTTTTTCCATGGCGATTCCGATTATCTGCTTTTCCTAAAAGAGTCGGCACCATGGCGAATTATTACCGGGCTGTTTTATTACATAGTTTATGTGTTAATTTATTACCTGATATTGTATTATGAGGATTTGCAACAAAAGCTGAAGCGTGAAGGTGAGCTTAAAACCCTTGTAAAAGAGGCTGAGCTGGATGCATTAAAATCGCAGATAAATCCGCATTTTTTATTTAACAGTCTTAATTCGGTTAGCTCGCTTACCCTTTCGAAGCCCGATAAAGCACAGGAGATGGTTATAAAACTATCTGACTTTTTACGATATTCGTTAAGCTCCGACAGAAAGTCAACCACCACGCTAAAAAAGGAGTTTGAAAATATTTTACGCTATCTTGACATTGAAAAGGTCAGGTTTGGAAAGCGATTAAATTTTGCACCAAATATTCCTGACGAGTGCCTTAGTGCCGAAGTTCCCGGCCTGATTTTACAACCTCTTATGGAAAATGCCATAAAACATGGGGTTTATAACAGTACCGAGGAGGTTAAAATTGTGCTTTCATGCGAAAAAAATGAAGACTTTATCACCATCACCATTAGCAACAAGTACGACCCCTCAGCCATTCGGAAAAAAGGAGAAGGAATAGGCCTTAAAAACATCAAAACCAGATTAATGATAATATATCACCGTAACGATTTGCTCCAAACCAGCTCGGATGGAAAAACATTTGTTGCCAAACTTAAAATACCATTAGTAAAACCTGAATAGTTATGAAAAAATTAAAAGTTGTAATTATTGAAGACGAAGCTCCGGCAAGGGATTTGCTTAAAGCATACCTTAGCAACGAAACAGATATTGAGATTGCTGAAGAGTGTGAAAATGGTTTTGACGGAATTAAAGCCATTTCAAAACACAAACCCGATTTGATTTTTCTCGATGTTCAAATGCCGAAACTTACCGGTTTTGAAATGCTGGAATTGCTTGACGACTATCCTCAAATTATTTTTACCACCGCCTATGACCAGTATGCCATTAAGGCATTTGAGCTAAACGCCACCGACTATTTAATGAAACCCTTTTCAAAAGAGCGGTTCCTAAAGGCATTAACCAAAGCAAAAAATCAAATTCTGGAAAAAAAGCCTGAAAGTGAAAACGTTAAACAGTTGGTATCTAAACTAAAAGAGCAAAGCGAAACCATTGACAGAATTTTTGTAAAAACCGGAAGCCGGATAGATGTTATACCCGTTGACGAAATCATCAGAATAGATGCCCAGGATGATTACGCCGAAATTGTTACAAAAAACAAATCGTACCTGAAAAAGGAAACCATGAACTTTTTAGAGAAAAATTTGCCAAAATCTAACTTTATCAGGGTTCATCGTTCTTCCATTATCAACAGCGATTACATGGATAAAATTGAAAAATACGGTAAGGAGAGCTATTTGGTTGTACTAAAAGACGGTAGCAGGGTAAATGTAAGTAAATCAAGGATTAAAGAATTAAAAACAACGTTGGGTATATAGGCTTATACCAATAATTCCGGTATGGTTGTGGGCAGGTAATCCTCATACGAATATTATGATGCGTATTCTCAGCACTCTGAAATGTAAAGCACTAATTCACATCCTTTTCCACTACCTGTATCACCGATTTGGTATCGTTATCGTAAACATAGGCCACCACATGGCTGTTGTCGGGATCGCCGGTAAGCGTGTATTGATAGGTCTTGGTATATTGTTTTCCAACCTCCACAGCGTTTCCAAAAACATTTTCACCCCAGGTACCGTTTACTGCTCCGCGAAACATGTGCATAAACACATAATCGTTGATAATGGGGGTATCACCAACTTCAGGATTTTCATTTTTTTGGGCAGAAACTATACTGTCTTCGGTAATACCTACAAACAGGCTGTAAGTACTTGACATACTTTTTAAAAACTCTGTAGTAACATCAATGGAAACCACGCCACTTGAAAAGGAGGTTGATAAGCTTATTTTGGCTTCTGCCTCTTTTTGCATTTCGTCGGCTACTTTTACACCCCATTTATCTTTCACAACAATATAATCGCCCGGCGAGTTGGGAATACGGTCGATTAACCCGCTGGGATAATTTTGCAAACCAAACCAGATATTCCATTCGTTGCCTGCCGGTGTACGGTAATCGTTATCAAATGCACTGCCCGTATGGGGGTCGGCAAAATAGCCGGCATGAACTGCCATAACTACAAGCCTTTCACCATATAAATCTTTCAAGTTGTGGGCAATAACTGCTGCCGTGGGACAGTTAACACAGGTGTGTCCGGTAAAATCTTCCAACAACACATTTTTTACAACCCCGGTTGTGTCGTGTCCACCACCATTGTTTTCTTTAAAGGGGGGCGAAACCTTTTCGCAGGCACTAAACACTACAATAAGTGCTATAACAAATGATATTATTTTAAATGTTTTCATAATTACTGTTTCTTCTGTTAAAAGCTGCTGGAAATGGTTAAATAAAATCCGCTTGAAGCTGGTACCTGACGGCAGACACCACCCACACAAACCACTCCTTCGCGCTGCCGGCCATAAGTAAGGGCAAAACGAGTGGTTTTAACCGAATAGCCGCCGGCAATTGTATAATAATGCAGCTGGTCATCGGTTACCGGATTGCCATAATTCCACTGGTCGGATGCGGTTATAAACCAATGAGGTGAAATGGTATATTCAACCAAAGCGGCCACCCAGTTTCTTTTGTCCTGTTTGGTAAACAGCGCCTGGGCTTCCCAGCGAAGCGATTTCCGTGAAGTAAACTTATAGGTCATATCCAAAATGGCTATGTTATCGTGTATTACCGGATCGCCGGCATGGCCCTGTATGGAAGCAATATCGAACACCTGATTTAAATATTCGGCAGTAGCATGAAACTTTCGTGAGAATTTTTTGTGAATATGAATTTGGATATCGCGCATAAAAATATGGTCGCTAAACTGAAAAAACTTAGAGGTATAGCCCAATGTTCCGGGAACATTGATAGCGGAAGTATCGCCTGCAGGCGTGCGGACAATATCATTAATTTGCGAAAAATTTACTGATATATCCATGCCGTATTTGCCACCCAATTTACTTTTTTTAGGAATTTTATAATTAACCTGTAGCTGAAACCCCAGCTCGCCGTTGGGTTGTGTTGCATAGGGATACATGGAAGCAAGCATGTAGGTGTGCGCTTCGGTGATGGGGGGTAGAAAACTAATATCCAAGGCATTGGCTGTTTCAGCCCTGTCCGATTTATACGAGAAATTATCAATACGTTTAAACACTGCCAAAATACCCAATCCGCGGGTGGAATAGGAAGCATTGAAAATAAATGCATCTCCCGGTTTGTAAATATAATGGTTAATGGCCGACGGGTCGTTTATTTTATGGGCATACTCCGAACTGAAGTTGAATTTGCCAATGCCAATATTAAATCGTGCTGCACCGGTTCCCACATCGCGCGGAAGCTTATAAATAGGATCGTTATCAACCTGATATTTACTAACAAAGCTGCCGCCAACGGTGATTCTTAATTTTGAATCGGCCATAGATTTTACCAAATCGTTAAAGCAAAGTTCGGCATCTACTCCTTTAACAATACCACGGCTGTTTTTGGTGTATTTATTCCAGAAAAAGCGCTGGGTACCGTAAACTCCCTTTAAAATAATACCCTTTAGCGGCTGATAGGTAACACGTGCTCCGTTTAATGAGTTGTCGTAACCCAAAGTCCACTCCTGATAGGTACGCAAAACAAGTCCGTTGCCAAATTGTTCGTAAAAATTACCAACTGTAAAACTAAACTTTTTAGTGCTATACGAAGCCCACATATAAGGTATGCCACTTCCTTCCAGTCTGTTATCGAAACCGGCAATGGGGGGCAGATAAGCTTCGTAACGAACGCCGGCTGAAAAGTTCCCCAGCGTATAAATAACCTCGGCAAAACCGTTGAAAGCAAAATTACGCCCTGCAATCAGCGAGTCGGTGATACCCATAGGAATATCGGGATGATAATACATGCCATCGGCTTCAAAGCTGCCGTGAACTTCCGATTTTTTTAATAAATCGCTAACCTGTGCCTGCGTAGATGTAACAGACATTAACATGAGAACCAGAGACAGAATTTTTTTCATACCGGAGTAATGTTACTGTTAATGTTTGGAAACATCTTCGCCTTTGGCCACCTTTTTTACAAGTTCAAACAACTCATCTTCAAGACCTTCGTAATATGAGGTGTGTTGATAAACAATTTTACCGGAGCCATCCAGTAAAAAAGTGTGAGGAACCATGTTTACACTCATGGCGCGCTTAAACTCCTGATTGGGGTCGAGCAATACATCAAACTCCCAGTCTTTTCCCATAACAAAAGGTTTTACTTTAGCGGTTGAGCGGGCATCGTCAATAGAAACAGCAATAATTTTTACACCTGTTTCGTCCTGCCAGTCTTCGTAAACTTCGTTGTAAGCATCCAACTCTTTTTTACAAGGTTTGCACCATAAGGCCCAAAAAGCAATTAATATGGGTTTGCCATTATTGGAAATTTCGGAGGTGTTAAAGGTTTTTCCATCCAGTGTTTTTACGTTAACCGATGGCAACTTGTTGCTGCTCTCTGATTGTGCCATGGCTCCCACCCCCAGCAAAACAATAAATATCAGGACTACAATTTTTTTCATAAACAGTTTTTT
>JALVAQ010000149.1 GCA_027011095.1 Bacteroidales bacterium | reverse complement strand
AAATTATATAAATGTAACTGTCGCTTTCGATAAAACTTTTAAGTGAATCGTATGTTTCAAAATCAAGATTCATGTTTTGTCTTAAATGTTTATGTTTAGTTGAGTAAATAGATTCGAGGATTCTATTATAAGAATCCCTTTCTGTTTATTAAAGTCACTCTAAAGACAATATAAAATCAAACTTAGACAATTAGCTATTCTTAAAAGCTAACTTTTTTTCTACGAAGTAAGCATCACCGGCATAATAAGCATCAGGATATCCTCGTTTTCATCTTCGCTGTCTTCGGGCTTGATGATGCCGGCGCGGTTGGGTGCCGACATTTCGAGGGTAATGTTTTCGCAGGTAAGGGTGCTGAGCATCTCCTGCATAAATTTTGAGTTAAAGCCAATCTCGATGTCTTCACCCTCGTAGCTACAGGTCAAACGCTCTTTACCTTCGCTGGAATAGTCGATGTCCTCGGCAGAGAGCACCAACTCCTTACCGGAAATTTTAAAACGAACCTGATGGGTTGATTTGCTACCGAAAATAGAAACCCTGCGCAGTGCATTCAACAAACTTTGTCTGCCGATGGTAAGTTTAAAGGGATTTTCGTTTGGGATAACAGCATTGTAATTTGGATATTTACCTTCGATAAGACGACAAACCATCAATATGTCGTCAAATTTAAAAGTAGCGTTGGTATTGTTAAATTCCAAAATCACCTCTTCCTCATTGTCATCGGGGATAATATGGCGGGCAAGGCTAAGGGTTTTTTTAGGAAAGATAAATGAATCGCCCGTTTCGCTTTTTACCTCGTTACGGCGATACCGAACCAGTTTATGGGCATCGGTAGCCACAAAAGTAAGGTCGTCTTCGTTTATTTCGCAAAACACACCCGACATTACCGGACGCAGTTCATCGTTTCCGGTGGCAAACAGGGTGTTGTTAAACGCATTTACCAACATGGCGCCGTTAACGGTAACCTTTTTAGTGTTTTCCAGCTCGGGAACCTGTGGAAACTCGTCTGCCGATTGTCCAATCATTTTGTATTTTCCTTCGCCTGCCAAAATTTCAACATTCAGCGTTTCCGAATCGGAAATAATGGTTACCGGAATTTCGGGAAATGTTTTCATAATATCGAGCAGCTGCCTTGCAGGAATGGCTACCGAACCGGCATCGTCAGCCTTTTCGGGTGTAACCATTACAGAGATGGTTGTTTCAAGGTCGGAAGCAGTAATGGTAAGGGTTTCGCCCTCCAAAGCAAAAAGAAAGTCTTCTAAAATAGGAAGGGTACTGTTGGTGGATAACACACCGCTAATTTTTTGTAAACTTCTTAAAAGCGTGGTACTTGATATTATAAATTTCATCGTTTTTAAATTTATGAACCGTCGATTTATTATTGGGAGTAAAAATAGAAAATAATACTGATATTAGATAACTATCGCAAAAGAATTTATTCACAACCTTGGGAGGGCAACTCATATTTTGATGCAAAAGAGATATTTTACTTCGTTCAGGTTACAAACCTGAACGAGCTTCAGGAGAGCTTCAGGGTGGGTGTTTTTCTTCGTTCAGGTTGCAAACCTGAACGAGCTTTAGCTTACTGTTGCATTCTTTTCTTTATCATCTCCATCCTGCGGAAAAAATCAACCTTTTTACGTTTTGTTGAAATAACATATTCGTAATAGTCTTCATCGCTGTCGGGATTTTTCATGCGTTTTTCATCTTTCATACCGGCAAGGTGTTCGTTGTAATTCATGTCGGAAGAGATGGATTGCATAATACCATTTTGATAGGAAAAGAAATACCATGTTTTACGGTCGGTTTCAAGGTAAAAATGGATGGAACTGCCCACCCGCCCAAGCTCTATTTGCATAAATCCTTTAAGCATCTTGTTAACGGCACTTCCATTGATAAAACCTATTCCGATGGGGCCGTTTGAAATATAAGAACGGGTGTCGGGGTCCCAAATCAAATTCACATCCGAAAAAATAATGGAGCCTTTTATCTGTTTGGGCATTTTTTTCATGTTACCATACAGACTTAGCTCACGCTTCAAAACATCGGCATCCTCTTTATTAAGCAACTCACGGATGGCTACGTTAAATTCACTCTTTTCAACATTTACCACATCACCGGGAATCATCCGCAGGCTGTCGAGCATCATGTTAAGGGCATCATCATCAAAATAGAAATCAAAAATAAGCGAAGTATTAAATGTTGTTGAATCGGGTATAATATAATGGGTGAAACTTCCGGCAGCTATCAGGCGTGTCTGGGTAAAGTCGGTTCCCAAATCCAGCAACCCATCACCACTTAAAACACATCGTTTGTTATCCAAGCTAATGAAATTTCCTTTTGCATTCAGGTTGCCCTGCAAACGCGCCTCGCTACCAACCAAAAAGGTGTTTTTATCTTTGTTATATTCCAGTTTTCCGTAGCTCTCGAAGGCAATAATATCGTCAGACGACCGGCGGCTTTGCAGCACCATTGGATAAAATTTCCTGCGTTGCATCGACAGAGCCAGTCCAAATCGCGCTCTTGCACTGTCAGTTGTAACAGTGGTGGTGTCAACTTCAAACTGCACATGTTTCGGATTGATAAACCTGCTAAAAGCCACCCAGTTATCCTCAAGCCCGATACAATCTTCATTTAAACGATATCCACCCTTAAACTTCAGGTAGGGCTTATCCGCTTCGAGCGTAATAGTGCCCTGAAAAAAGTATTCGGGGCTTAAAAAGAAAAGTTCATCCTGTTTTACATGGCCTGTTGCAATGGTTCGTCCCCATTGGTTGGTTTTAATTTCGGGAAGATAAATTTGCTGTGGTAGTCCGTTACGATCGATATAATCGATGTAACCTTCGCCACCATACGCTTTTCGCGATTGAATGGCGACCATTGCATCGTAAATTTTATGGTATTTATGCAAGGTGTCGGTTATTATGTAAGCGTTGTACAACGTATCCATGCGGGCATTTTGGTAAATTCTGACCGATTTATTAGCCGGAAAAACCGCCGCATCCGCTGTTTTAATAAACCGTACCCCTTCGGCATTAATGGTATAATTATTAAGGTCGTACAAGGCTTTTCCGGCAAAAAACCGGAGCGAATCCTGCGTTGGTTCGATGGATACAAATTCAGGCCCCGACAACTGTTTATCGAGCACTTCATAGTCTGAGAGAGAATCCATCTGCCTGAAAAAACGGTTCTGCTCACCCGACAGTTCCAGCTTATCCTCATCCATCAGCCATTTAACCTGGTCGAGGGTAGAGATGTACTTGTTAAAGGGGAGTTCAACAAACGAACCTTTATAGAGGTGCTCGAACTCACCCAACCCATTTTTAAAATCAATTCGTGCAAAATAGCCTTTTGAGATAAATATTTTATGCAGGCCTGTTTCGTCGAAAAGGGTAAAATCTGCTGAATCTGCCGACATGGTATTAAATTTAAAATCCATGGCCGATGAAAGCACTTCCGACCTGTCAAAGGTAAAAGCTCCTGTACCATGCATAAATTCAGGACTCAAAAACAGCGAACCGTTTAACCGGGTATTGTTGTAAATAACCAATTGATGGGCAGTGTCCATTGTGGTGAGTGTCATCATATTGCTGTCAACATCCCAATTTATCTGTATTGAATCGCCATGCACATCCGGTGTGTTGTATTTTTGCTCATCAGCTAGTGCCACAAAATTATAGCCAATACCTTTCAGCGAATCGGGATAAAACACCAAATCGGGTGAATTGAAGGTAGCATTCAGATAATCAACCCTTCCAGAGCCTCTAAATCCGCTATTATCGAGCTGAAGCGTATTGAAAAAACGTGCTTTTCCGCTGTAGATACTGTAGCCCGTATCCGGTGTTTGATGTACAAAGCCCAACGAATAATCGGGCATAACCACCAACGGTTCGTGCACAACCGGAATAATTCCATCGGCCATCAGGCTACCTTTAAATGCAAGCCCTGTGGTACTAAAGGCCGAAACGCTATCGAACACAAAGGGGTCAACCTTATAGTAAAACCGCTCACGCACCAGCGTACTATCCTGAATGCTTTTTCGGTTGTAATAAACATACCCGTAATCCTTACTCACAAATACAGGAAATTTAGGAAACTTATGCAGTCCCGATTTATTATTCGGATTGTCGATATAAATTTGCCCGTTTAGCTGTGTAATAACATTGTTAACTTTGCGGTAAAAGTACCGGTTTGCCTGCATGGTATCCTTTTTAACAAGATAAAACTGCATGGTATCGATATAATTCAGGTTCAGCATAAAACTGTCGTAAACAAACATACTGTTGTGCGAATAAAAATCGAACAACCCCACCCTGACCTTACCGTCAAACGAAAAATCGCGGTTCTTTTTTACCGAAACGGTTTTGTCGTATGGGAAAATGTATACTGCCTGCGAATCGCTGATTTTAACCTTCGGCACACCGTAAATTTCAAGGTCAAGTGTTTTGAGGTCGATAATGGCATTGGGCTTATTACGAACCTTTGAAACAAAATGGATAACATCGTAATCGGATTGACCCGACTTTGCAAATAGGTAGTAAAAAAGCTTGTTTTTAACAACAGCTGTACGGGTTTTACTATTATAAACAACAAACCCCCTGTTTGAAAGTTGCACCAACATAGCCACCGCCTGCTCGGGAGGCATATTCATGTAATCAGCCAACAGCGGAACCTCCACAAGGCGGCTTCCGTCGGAAGCATATTGTTTTAAATACCCGTCGATAACATAAAGCGGATTTTTTTGATCCATCACCTGAAACGAATAAAACTCTCTGAGTGAAAAATAGTTACTCGACTCAAAAGTTGCTACATTATCGCCCCGCACCTTTTTAAATTTCTTTAAATAGAGCTTGTCGTCGTTCATATTCCAATAAAGCGCCGGCACATCAATATCCATTTTATGGTACGAATCGTAAAAAGGAATATGGTCGGATGAGTTAAGCAGCGAGCTGAAAAGTACCATTTCATTTTTCTTAGTCAGATATCTCAGCCGCAAATCGGGATGATAAATAGAATCTCCTTCGAGGTAAAAAATAAACTCGGTATGCGGACTTTCAAGCTTTTCATCACTCAGCTTGAATCTGTCGGACAGAAAGCGTGCATACACTTCATCACGCAGTCGTACCGTAACCAATGCTTTATGGTTATCGGAGCCTATCCCGTAAAGGCTCTTTCCTTCCAGTTCCAAATTACATTTTAAATCGAGATTAGGATAAACCTCCCCCATTTCGATGCCATTTTCATAGGCCGTAAACATGGGATATACCGAGTGATTAGATGGCGGACTCGACAGCACCTTTTCCCGTAACTGTCCCAAAAGAGGCTGTTTAAAAAATCGTGGATAGTAGAGCCGTGCAGAGTCGATTGTAAAATAGTTATGATTCATTTGGATGGTGTAGGCATCAAAAACGGCATAAGTGGCTTTTGCCTGCTTTTCGCCAAACCGCTGCCAGGTAATTTTACCATTGGTTCCTTTCCAAAGCTCAGTGCTGTAGTAAAAAACCCCCGAAGTATTTAATACAACGCTGCTGTCGCGCTTAGTGGCACAAACTAAATTAAGATTGGAAAACGAAATGGTAAACACCGAATCGTAATGAAACCGGAACTTTCCATTGCGGTAATACCAGGCAAATGAACTTTTGGTTTTGTAAATCTGACGTTTTTCAAACAGACCGTTTCCTGTTTTTAAAAATCCCAAAAAGTTTTTAGTGGTCTTTTCATTTAAAAGTTGCGTTGCAAATCTGTGCCATGCCAGAATACTCGCCGGTGGCTGATGTGATTCGGACAACAGCGTAAGGCTGTAAATATACTGATACAAATTGGGATAGGCACGGACTTTTTTGTCCCTCATTTTTTGCACCAGCCCGCGAATGGCCTCTTTTTCCTCCTTGTTAAAACGTCCGACACTCCAGCCGGCATAAAACCGCTCCAATAAAACTTTTGACTTTTTTTGCCAGGTTTTTGAGGGAGTTCCCATCAATATGGTGGTAAGTTGCTGATAAAAAACTTCCGAATCGGTTGAAAGCGTATCAGGCACCGGCGTTTGACTTTTTGCCAACGAAACCACCATCGCCATCACTATAAACAAACCCAACCTGATTTTTAACATGCTTACTTACTGAATTTTGCTGCTGTCCAGCTGTTTTTTACCTTATGATCAACATACTTAAGTCCCAAACTTTCGGCATCCTTTTTAATATCCTTTAAATCGCTTTCGTAAAAACCGCTAAAATAAATAAAACCACCCTTTTTTAAACAACGTTCGTAGGCAGCCATATCGTGTAATAAAATATTTTTATTGATATTTGCCAAAACGATGTCAAATGTCTCCCCGGCAGGCAACGATGAAGCATCACCCAACAACGGCTCCACCATTGGCGTGTTATTGATTTTTAAATTTTCAGAAGTGCTTTCGTACGACCACTTATCGTTGTCAACAGCCAGGACATCGTCGGCTCCCATCATAACAGCAAGAATGGCCAGCACGCCCGTACCGCACCCCATATCAAGTACCGATTTACCGGCGATTTCGTTTTCATTTTCCAGCAGATAATCAATAATCAGAGCGGTAGTTTCGTGATGGGCAGTACCAAAAGCCATTTTGGGGTTTATTTCAATTTGAAAATCAACATCCTGCCTGCTTTCGTGAAAGGGTGCCTTTATATAAACCCTGTCGGCAATTAACACCGAATTGTAGTTGCTTTCCCAAACGGCGTTCCAGTTTTGATCTTTAATCACCTCAGTTTTTGGCTCAATATCAGTGTGAAAATCAATATTATCAATCAATCCGGAATGGTAATCTTTTTGAGGAATATATGCATAAATACACTCTTCGGTCTCCTCAAAGCTCTCAAATCCGGCCATTCCGAGGTCGGCCATTAATATATCTGTAAGCACCTCATTTTGAGGCTTAGCACAGGTAAGCTTAATATAATCCATTTTACTAAAATTATTCAGGGCTGCGCATTAAAAGCTGTTTGCAATGGCAACAAAATCGTTGGCTTTTAACGAAGCACCTCCAATCAGTCCGCCATCCACATCGGAATTAGCAAACAGCTCTTTGGCATTTCCGGCATTGCAACTACCGCCATAGAGGATGGTGGTATCATCGGCTGTTTTATCTCCATACTTTTCGGCAATAATGCGACGAATAAAGGCATGCATCTCCTGAGCCTGTGCGGCAGTGGCGGTTTTGCCGGTTCCAATGGCCCAAACAGGTTCGTAAGCAATTACCAGATTACTGAATTCATCGGCACTAAAGTGGAAAAGAGCTTCTTTAATTTGAGTTTCCACCACTTTAAAATGATTGCCGGCTTCACGCTCATCCAACTGCTCACCACAGCAAAAAATCGGGCGAATGGCATTTTCAAGCAACCGTTCCACCTTTAAAGCCAGCTGCTCATTGGTTTCGTTAAAATATTTTCTACGCTCGCTGTGCCCAACAATACAATATTGCATATTCATGGAAGCCAGCATGGAGGCAGCAATTTCGCCGGTATAAGCTCCCTTTTCGTGTTCACTTACATTTTGTGCCCCAATGGAGAGCAGGTTATCGTAGTCGCTTGCATAATCCGATACCAGCTCAAGGTAAACCGAAGGAGGGCAAACAACCACTTCGCATTGGTTTTCTGCTGTTTCAAGCTTTTCTAAAATGTCGGCAATCAGCTCTTCAGCCTCCTGAAAGGTGGTGTTCATTTTCCAGTTTCCAGCAACAATATTCTTTCTCATGACGATATAATTTTTTAATTTGACAAACAATTTTAAGCTATTTTATTGGTCAGATAACTTCATCCATTTTATAATTTGAAACCATCCTCCAATTACATTTCGCAAAAATATACTTTAAATCATTATGTACGATGTCTACCAAAAGTGTATAATAAAATTTAACATGTGGTCTAAAACAATTATGGTTAAATTTGAAGTTCAAAAATTTGTAATCAGATGAAAATACTTTCTGTCGATAAAATCAGGGAAGCCGATGCTTATACCATTAAAAACGAACCTATCCCGTCCATAGAGTTAATGGAACGGGCCGCATCGCAGTTGTTTTTTTGGATTACCAAACGTGTGGACAGCACACATTCGTTTAAAATATTTGCCGGAACAGGCAACAACGGAGGCGACGGGCTGGCCTTGGGTCGCATGTTGGCTGCTGCCGGTTATGAAGTGGAAATTTATGTTGTTCGTTATTCGGATAAAACCTCCGCTGATTTTCAGGTAAACTTTAAACGAGCAGAAAGCACGGACGGAATAACAATTATCGACCTTAAAACCATCTCTGATTTTCCGGAAATCGGAGATGAAGAGTTGGTGATTGACGCCCTTTTCGGGTCGGGCCTTTCGCGTAATATAACAGGGTTTCCGGCTGAGGTAATTAAACAAATCAATCAAAGCAGTGCGGTAAAAGTTGCCATCGATATTCCTTCGGGCATTTTTTCCGACAAAAGCTCCATCAGCTCAGAAAATACCATTGTCCGTGCCGACTACACCTTAAGCTTTCAATTTCCCAAGCTGGCTTTTATGGTACCGGAAAACGATTCGTTTGTAGGAGATTGGCATATTTTAGACATTGGATTGCATCCCGACTACATCAACCGTGTTCAAACCAACAATTTTCTTACGGTAAAAAATGATGTGGCTCCGTTAAAAAAGAAAAGAGCCAAATTTTCGCACAAGGGAACCTATGGCCACGCATTGCTTATTGCCGGAAGCTACGGAAAAATGGGCGCCGCTGTTCTTGCTGCCGAAGCCTGTTTGCGTTCGGGGGTTGGCCTGCTGCATGTACACATCCCCAAGGTGGGCTATCAAATTTTACAGACAGCATTGCCCGAAGCCATGATTAGCCTTGACAGATACGAAAACTACTTTTCAGAGCTACCCGACCTGGGCATGTTTAATGCCGTGGGAATCGGCCCGGGATTGGGTATGGAACACCAATCGCAAATGGCGCTAAAGCTTTTGATACAGGAGTTTAAAGCATCCATGGTGTTTGATGCCGATGCATTGAATATCCTTTCGGAAAACCCCACCTGGCTTGCTTTTCTACCTGCCGGAAGCATCCTCACCCCCCACCCAAAAGAGTTTGAACGCCTAGCCGGTAAGTGGAACAACGATTTTGAAAAACTGGAACTGCAACGCGCTTTTGCTGTCAGGCATAACGTTTATCTTCTATTAAAAGGTGCCCACACAAGTGTTTGCACACCCGATGGCAAATGCTATTTTAATTCCACCGGAAATCCCGGCATGGCCACTGCCGGAAGCGGCGATGTGCTTACCGGAATCATTACGGGGCTACTTGCACAACATTACACCCCGGGACAAGCTTCGGTACTGGGCGTTTACCTGCACGGGCTGGCCGGCGATATTGCAGCCAAAAAATCAGGAGAGGAAGCCATGCTTGCCGGAGATATTGTTAAAGCAATGGGCAAGGCGTGGAAGAGGTTAGGGTGAGATAAAATTATTCTTCTGTCGTGAAAGACTGAATATTTCAGTCAACTTATCGGGCAATCCGATAGTATGGTGTTTTGAAAGAATGTTGTCAAAATACGCATTTGCAAATTTAGCAGATTTAAAGACAAGGTTTGTTGATATTTCTGTTTGATATGTAAACCAATTGTGTTTAAGTAGTTTTGAACGGGTTGATTTCTGTCCCTGATCAAATTTAAAAAAGATACCCATCCAATGTTCTACTCTCTTAAGGGCAATACTTGGCTTAAATTCTTTGACCAAATTATTGAGCATCTCCAAATCTTCTACTTTGGTAAAAGAGTTGTCCTTCATTGTGTACTCTTTACCGGCCTGATCAAATTGCTTTTTCAGGTAATTGTGTCCGTTAAAATAAAACTCGCTTACAAAAGGTATGTATGATGATATTTTCAAATAACAAAGTCCAAGTTTCTCATCGTTGATGTAGATGTAATATTGACTAACGAACTTATTTACAGAGTACATTTTTGTGAAAGTTTTGCCTTTTTTAGTTTTGATATTTCTATTTGTAAAAGTCCTTACGTTTTCTGCGGCTTTGATTATAGCTATTACTTTACTTTTCTTGCTTTTCTTTGACAATTCCTCTTTATATTGGTCCTGGATGAGATCAATTTTTGAATGATATTTTTTCTTTTCAGCTTCTCCCCACCAATGTATTTTTATATCAATCTTTTCAGCAGTTTTTTTTATGTGTGAATTTAACTTGTCGGTAAGAAGTCTCATAACTCCATTGCTGTGGTTACTAAAGCCCAGGTTGCGCAATAAGTTGATTACAGAACCTTCAACAAATAAACCCTGTGTATAACCCCGCAAAACAATCCTGTCAAAACTTGTGTATTCTAATGAAAGATGATCTTGTAAAGAAGTATCCTGAACCGTCTGCATTTTTTTTTGCAAAGATAGTTACTTACGATGCACTTTTAAAATAGACCTTTAGGTCGGTATACTATCGGGATTAGGCTATAAAATCTCCTGAATTGCCCGTTCTATTATTTCATCTTGATTTTGGTTTAAGGTGTCGAGCAATACATGAATATCAGGCTCAAAGCCATTATCCAGATGACGGCCTTCGTAATCAATAAATTCGCTGGTCGATAATTCCCAATGCCAACCATTGGCCAGATATCCATCAGCCGTGCTTCCACTCCCACCACCTGTCCGCGAACCAATGAAAGTTACACTTGGCACAGGATTGAGGTAATAGATAAATGTGGTAGTTGCACTGAAACACAGGTTATCGGTTAACACCATCACAGGTTTTGTGTAGATCTTTCCTGATGCAGGGGTATTATACAATTTTTGTTTTGAGAAGTCTTTTTCACCGGGGCCTGTTTTGAACCATTCCTCACCTACGAAATACTCTTTTTCGGTGAAGTGTCGGGCAATTATGACTGCTGAGAAAG
>JALVAQ010000148.1 GCA_027011095.1 Bacteroidales bacterium | reverse complement strand
CCAAAACATTTTCATCTTTATACCCTCTTACTTTTTAAATTAAATAATTAACGAGCTACAATAGCTAAAATTATGCCACAAATACAATCTTTTAGTACTAAGGCAAGTACAAACCAATCATTTTCCCAAACTACGAAATTGTAACTATTTATGGGAAACCATTACGATAACGGACAACACCGTGCAACCGACTTGAATAAAAAAAGTAGTGCTTCTTTTTGATTATAAATTTCACTAACTTTGTCCAACCAAATTTAATTTGCAATCATACATCTAAATCTGTTGTTTTATGAAATCATTAGCATCACTACTATTTTTCACTATTTTAATTAATAGTATGCCTACCACACTTCATTCCGAACCCGGTTTCTTTTCTTTCCCAAATCAGGAAATAAAGAAGATATCCAAAGAACCTGTTATCGAATTAATCACAAAATCTTTTGACGCCGATACAGTTACTATTGGCACACCTTTAACCTTTGATGTTTATTATAAAAATGTTGGAGAAGACCCTCTAATTCTAACAAAAGTAAGAACAAGCTGTTCCTGTACAGTAGCCTCGTTTTCAAAGGTTCCATTACTACAAGATGAAGTGGATAAAGTAGTATTAAAACTGGACACCGAAAAACCGGGGACCTTTATCAAATCGGTTGCCATTTACTCAAATGCTTCAAACGCTTATGATGAAACTATCAATAGTTCACGAATTGTTTTTAAAATAAAATGGGTTGTTGTAAACAAGAATTTACATTCAGAAACAAAAGAATCCTCTGATAAAGCTAAATAACTCTTGTTAATTATTTAATTCATTTTGTATCATAATATTACCATTACAAATAACAATAAAAAGCCAGAATAAAAATATTCCGGCTTTTATATTTAATTATAGCATAACAAATGGCCTATTAGATACCATCAATTACCGTAGTCCACCCATGTGTATCTTCTTCGGTACCTTCCTGAATACCTCTTAACCGGTTATACAGTTTAGTTGAAACCTGCCCTACCTCTTCACCATAGAAAAATTCCTTTTTCATCTCCCTGTCAACAATCTTTTTAATAGGTGTAATAATAGCTGCTGTACCACAAGCGCCTGCTTCCTCAAAAGTTTCCAACTCGTCAAATGGCACCTTTCTTCTTTCAACTTTCAACCCAAGGTCTTTTGCAATTTGTTCCAAGCTCATATTTGTAATTGACGGCAATATACTTTTTGACTGTGGCGTAATATAGGTATTGTTTTTTATTCCAAAGAAATTCGCCGGACCCGCTTCATCAATGTACTTTTTTTCGATGGCATCAAGAAACAATACAGAAGCATAACCACCCAAATGGGCGCGCTCGGTAGCCCTTAAACCGGCAGCATAATTTCCTCCGACTTTTATATGGCCTGTTCCCAAAGGAGCGGCTCTGTCAACATCGCGAACAAGCTCAACGGCAACAGGTTTAAAGCCCGTTTTAAAATAAGGCCCCACAGGAGTAACAAACACCATAAACATATATTCATTGGCAGGCTTTACCCCTACCTGAGGACCGCTTCCAAACAGTAGTGGCCGCACATAAAGTGTTGCTCCCGTTCCATAAGGTGGGATAAACCGGGAATTTAGCTTTACAGCCTTAATTATAGCATTATAAAACACTTCATCAGGTACTTCCTGCATTAAAATACCATGTGCCGAATTTCGCATTCGCTTTGCGTTTTCCTGCCATCTGAAAAGCCTTACTTTACCATCTTTTCCACGATAGGCTTTTAACCCCTCAAAAGCTTCCTGCCCATAGTGAAGCGCGGTGGCTGCCATATGAACAGGCACATATTCCGAAGAACTCACTTCGATTTCACCCCACTTTCCATCACGGTAATAGCAACGAACATTGTAATCTGTTTTAAAATAGCCAAAGGGAAGTTCTCCCCAATTAATATCTTTTTCCATAACAATACTTTTTAATATTTTCGGATGGCTAAGGTACGAAATTAATACTAAGGAGGAAAAGATGCAGCAGGAAATCAGCTAAGTGATTTACTGAAATTTGACCTGCTTCCTGTTTTACACCACTAAAAACTATCGACATTGTTCAGTTAATAACTATTCTGAAATTCAAAGTTTTCAACATCATAACAATATACTTTTGTGTAAGTTTTTAACAAAAAAGCATGTTAACTGAGTCAGGATTAAAATCGTTACAGGCCCTTATCAGTATGGTTGACGAACCGGATGATGGTGTTTATTCATCACTTAAAACCCAGTTGCTATCGTACAAAGAAGATGCCATCCCCCCATTAAAAGAGGCATGGATGGCAGCAACCGATTTACTGGTTGTTTCAAGGTTGGGAGAACTGTTAGACGAGATTAACTTCAGATTAATTTATAACGAAACGGAAGCCTGGGTTAGCAGCGGAGAAAAGATTCTTACAAAAGCCATGTTTTTAATTAACAAACTGGGTGATAACCGGTTCAATGAAGATGCCTGCCAAGATAAGATAGCGTTACTTTTTAAAGATGCGTGGCTTGAGATGAATGAAAATCTTACTGCTCTGGAAAAGATTAAAGTACTAAACCACATCTTTTTTTCCATTCATAAATACAATAGCAATCCTGCCACCAACGATGGCGTGGAAGACTTTTTTATCAATAAGTTAATGAATACAAAAGAAGGAAACGCCTCTTCAATGGGAATTCTTTACCTGTCGATTGCACAGTATTTAAAACTTCCGGTATTCGGGGTAAATTTGCCAGGCCACCTGATTTTAGCTTATGTTGACGACAGGTTTAAACTTAAAGACTTAAACAGCTATAAGCGTGAAGATGTTTTGTTTTACATCAACCCTTTTAATGGTGGTGCCGTTTTTACCGAAAGCGAAATAGAACTTTATATTAAGCAGGTAAAACTAACTGAAAAAGAGCACTATTATCTTCCTGCCGACAACCGGTTAATAATTGAACGTTACATAATAGAACTACAAAAAGCTTACATACGTGAGGATGACAATACAATGAGTGATAAACTCAAACAACTTTTGAGGCTATTTAAAAACTCAAAATAATCCTTTCAAAAAAGAGAGTTTAAACTCCAAAACACTAATTCGGCTTACTATTTTATTCCCCGTTCGTTTTTAATGCTCTCGTAGGCATCGTTTACTTTTCGAAACTTTTCTTCGGCAGCTTTTCTAATATCTTCACCCAGATTGGCAACACGGTCGGGGTGGTATTTTTTAGCCATTTCGCGATAGGCTTTCTTAATCTCATCTTCGGTGGCTTCAGGCGTAATTTGCAGCACCTTATAAGCAGCATTGGTATCTTTAACAAACATGGCTTTTATCGACTCAAAATCGGAAGCACCAATACCCATATAACCCGAAATATGGTTGATGATGTTTATTTCCGACTTGTCAGCACGGTCATCAGCTAAAGCGATACCAAACAGGTAGTGGAGTAGTTGCAGCCGTGTGGCGTAATCCAAATGCCGACTAATCTGTTTGCTGACATCAGCTACCTCAATGTCCTGCTTAATAAGCTCTCCCAGCAATTTAATGTATTGTGGAGCCTGACTTCCAAAATTGGTATAAAAAAACTGCTTAACAAAATCCAATTCCGAACGCTTTACCTTACCGTCAGCTTTCATTACCGCTGCTGTTAACACCAACAAACTCATGTTAAAATCGCTGGCGGGGCTTTGGCCGTACTCAAATTTCCCTTTGGACATATCATCGTACATTTTACCAAACACAAACCCAAGTATTCCACCTATGGGTCCACCAAACGCCCATCCCAAACCTCCTCCAAGCCATTTTCCGTAGCTGTGGCCTCCTTGACTGCTCTGAGTTGTGCTAGCTGAACCTGCGTTATTTGCGCGGTTGTTTCCTGCATCAGACTGATTACTTTTTTTATTTTCCGAAGATGATTTGTTCCACTTAATAATGTAATAAACTACTACACCTATTAGTATAATCAACAAAAATTTACTCATAATATTTCTTTTAATGCAGAAGACATCCCATCAACAAACAGGCCAATCCAATAAAAATATTCCGTTAAAGTTGCAGGGCAAGTTGCTTAAAAACATCACCCCGATGTTCAAAATTATGAAACTCATCATAGCTTGCAGCGGCAGGCGACAAAAGACAAACTCCACCCAAAGGGGTAACTTTTTTTATAACTTCAAAAGCCTGCTTAAGATTGGCTACCTCAAAAAGAGAGGATGCTATTTTATCATCATTTTGAATTAAGGCAATCATTTTTTTACCGGCAGGCCCGGTAAAAATCAGATTATTAACAGGATGCTTCTCCAAAAAACTAACAAGTTTTGAAAAGTCAAGCCCACGGTCGAAGCCACCCAGAATCAGGGTATCCACCTCTCCTACCGCTTGAACAGCTGCAATGGCAGATTCGGGAATGGTGGAGATGCTGTCGTTATAAAACCGGATGCCGCCATGTACACCGAGATACTCAAGCCGGTGAGGCAATGGCTTAAATGTAGTTGCTGCTTTAAAAGCCGAAACGGTATCAATTCCAAAGGGCTTAACCGCCAAAATGGCTGCTTTTACATTGTTTAAATTGTGAGCACCTTTTAATTGCATGTCCCCGGGTGAAATATCCGCTTCGCTTTCAAAGAATTTAATTGCAGATTTAACTTTTTTCAATTCGCCTGATAAATTGCCGGTAGTTACCAGCAAATCATCCTGTTCAAGAAATTTTGTAATGTTTAATTTGGCTGTTTTATACGCCTCGAAACCGCTAAAGTGATCAAGATGCTCAGGAAATATATTTAACAAAACGGCCACCTTTGGCGAATGATGTACAAACTCCAGTTGGTGTGCCGACATCTCAAAAACCACCACTGTATCCTTATCTATTTCATCAATTCTGTCAAGTGGCGGGATGCCAATATTTCCCAATAGGATAGCCCTCTTGTTGTTCTCCTTTAATATATGCGTAATGAGGCTGGCTGTGGTACTTTTTCCTTTGGTTCCGGTTACGCCAATGGTCTGCTTCCCGTAAAACTGCAAAAACAGGTCGGTTTGTGAAGTTATTTTCTCTTTATCCGTACAATGAACATCTTTTAGTGAAATCCCCGGTGACTTAAATATCTGATCATAATCCTTCAAGGTGGTTAAATAGTCATCTCCAAGATGAAATTCCAAAAAAGAGTCGTTAACAAGTTTTTCTTTTACCAACGGATTTCCATCGGCAACCCCTAACAACTTTTTAGGAAAAGCCTTGCGCAGCCATTTATAACTTGAAAGCCCTTCGCGGCCTAACCCCAGCAATAAAAGCTTTTTATTTTTTAATCTTCTGAATAAATCTTCCATGCAGCCGTCGTTTTTCAATCAAACGAAATCTTTTTCAAACTATTTTTTAACACCGACAGATACTTTTCGGGCAGATTGTGTTCCGTATTAAAGGCCTTCAATAAATTAAACATCGCACTACGGGCAAACTTGTTGTAGGAGACTCCCGTTAACAATTCAGGCAAGGGAGCAACATGGTTTTGCGCAATATAACTCACCGCAGCGTTTACTTCATCGGGTGTGCCCACACATTCAAACGGCTTCACGTTGGCAACTCCGGTTAATTCATCAAATAAAGTTTGCAATGATTTGTCATCAAGCAATTCTTTGCCAAAAATATTTTTCAGCTTATCATCTCCTAAAAACGGCCCCAGAATAATTCGTGTAAACAAACACTTGGAGCAATGGCCGCACCAACTGTCGGTTTTGCTCCCAACGTTGCAACTCCTGAATGAAAAGTGATGTTGTGATAATAGTGAAAACAACGCTCCAATCTGCAGTTCGTTCAATGGCCTTAAAAAGCTAAAGTAGTGTACTTCAGGCGTTATATATCTGGAAAAATAGTTGGTAAAATCCTTTTCAAATTCAAACGATTTTGAATACTGATGGTTAATATTTGAGCCGGGAATCGTGCTTTCGTTAGCACTACTTTCGTTTGACAGGGCAATATACTTTGCTCCTGACAGAACAGCTGTAAGCGAAGTTACAAAAGCCAATAAAGCCGAAAAGGGTGTGTGTCCGTTTAAAAAACCGCGGTTGTTTAATTCAAGTAGTTTTTGATCGATGGTTCGGTTAACCACAATGGAGTTTTCCATGGTAAAACCTGCGTTTTCAATACTTCTAACAACAGCTTCGCGCGGGTTTAAAGCCATAGGGATTACTTTGTCGCCGGCATTCTTTAAAAGTTGGAGGGTCACCACCGAATCCTTACCGCCACCCACTGGAACCAATACTGCCTCACTACTTAAAGGTGTCCGCTCAGGCTCTAACATGCTTCCTTCCGATACAATCTCCATAAAATCATCCTGAGACGTTACAATTCCGTTTAGATAAAAAAATTCGCCAAGTCCGTTAAAATAGAGTTTCTTCCAAAACAGTACCTGCTCACCGGTTAGCTTGTGCGGCTTAATAATCACTTTTGGAGGGCAGGCAGCTTTCCAGTAGCTGATTAATTCAACCATTCCGATATGAAAAACCAAATTCTTTAAAAGAGAATCTGACAGTTTGTCAAACCGGTAAAAACTACGTTTTTCAATAGTAATTGAAGGGTGGAAAATAATTTCATCATTGAGTAAAAATGTAAATTCAGCTTTTAAAACCCCATTATTTACTTTAAATGAATAGGAATGATATTCAAAAGTTTGATACTTTTGCCTCAGATTTAAAAACTTGCTGTGATTTTGGACGACACTCAAATTAATGGCTTGTTTTTTGTTATAAAATAATTTGACACAAAAATACGTTAATTCTAAAGAATAGCAGAAGTTTTTATAATGGGCGAGTCGAACAAAATATTTCAAATTAAAAGTAACGGCCTTGAGCCGGCCAAAGGAAAGTTGCTCCTTTCGGAACCTCTAATGGGGGATTACTATTTTGGACGATCGGTTGTTTTGCTTGCCGAACATAACGAGGAAGGCTCGTTCGGCGTTATATTAAACAAGCCTGTTACTGCTAAATTTAACGATGTTATTAAAGATTTCCCTAAGTTTAACACCAACATTTATATTGGTGGCCCTGTTGAAGTAAACAAACTTTTTTATATACACACGCTTGGAAATCAAATAAACGGGGCTGTTAAGATTACCGACGATTTATATTGGGGTGGCGATTTGGAAGCTGTAAAAGAGGCCATTTATCTCGGGCTTGCCTCCAACGAAAATTTCCGCTTCTTTATTGGTTATTCCGGATGGGATGCAAACCAACTTAATAACGAACTGAAACGCAACTCATGGATTGTTACCGAAGCCAAAAAGGATTTCTGCTTTGGTGTTCGCCCTACCGAAATGTGGGAATCGTTTATGAAAAATCTCGGAGGAAAATATTCGTACTGGACTAAATTTCCCGCTGATCCAAATCTGAATTAGCAACTTTTCTTTTTAATTGGAAAAAAGTTTTTATTGATTTACCCTTTTAAGGAATTACTTTACCTTTGTAACAAATCAATCCCCATCTTCTCATGAAAGCAATAGGAAAAGTAATTATTAGTATGGTTTTTCTAATTATTAGTTTCCCTGCCATAGCCCAATTTTCGACAGGTTCATTTGTCGGGTTAAACTTTGGAAAACTAACCGGTGATGCCCCCAAGGGAGGATATTACATGCCAAATCACGGACTAAATGCCGGCGTTATGATTGATATTCCGGTAAGCAGGGAAATCAAATTGAGTTTGCAACCATCCTATTCACAGGAGGGTACAAAAGTTTATTATTCACAAGGAAAATATGTGGAGCCTATTGATAGTATCCAATTACGGCTTAATTATTTTTCACTGCCGCTGATGATAAAAGTTCAAAGCTTAAACAAACATTTTTATGCTGTGGGCGGACTTGAAGCCGGTTTTTTGTCGGGTTACAAACTTACAAGCCACGAGCAATTATTATCAAACCAACTATCTGTTGCAAAATTTAATCTTGCAGCACATTTTGGCGCCGGATACCGTATTTTTTTAGGCTATCCTGTTTTGTTTATCGAGTTGCGTTATGCGCAAGGCCTCATCAACCTTACCGATGAGCCGGTTGATAAAAGTTATGTTCCACGGGTTAAAACCAGTGGAATGAAATTTCTTATCGGTATTGAATTGCCCCTGTCGAAACAAGAAAAACAATAAACGTTTATAAACCTCCAATTCGTTACATATGAAAAAGATTTTTATAGTTTACCTGTTTATTAGTATTTCTATAACGGGATATTCGCAAAGCGATACCAGCTCATTGTTTAAAAAAAACAAGTTAAACGGCCATGTTTTTCTCAATTATGCTCGTTATAACAGTCCGTTTATTTCAACAAGCCTTAAAATAAACGTAGGGGTTGGAAGCACTTCGGTTATTACAATACCTCCTATGGAAATTGACGGGATTGTAACGCCTGCCATTTATGGAACCATCATGTTTGCCGAAGCCTCATTTTACTATCAACAAAAATTTA
The DNA here is from genome assembly GCA_027011095.1 of Bacteroidales bacterium. Classification (GTDB taxonomy): domain Bacteria; phylum Bacteroidota; class Bacteroidia; order Bacteroidales; family F082; genus B16-G9. Next base: position 2,470 of record JALVAQ010000148.1, on the reverse strand, counting down.
CTCCCTGGCTTTCACTAAACATTCATTCTATTTCGTTGGGAAGATTCGGGGCAGATGCTTTTTCACTTTTGTTCGATGGCGTTAATACAATTTATGGAGGAAGTATTGGATGGAAAATAAGGATGTTTAAATCTGAGAAACTTATTGTATCCTCAAATATTTTTGTGGAAAATTTAAGCGGAAATTTTATTAATATCCGACAATTTGTAAACGATATTCTTGATAGTGTTCCCGATGCATCTATCAGTAAAAACATACCATCTTTAACGGGTGGAATCAATATAAAAGGAGCGTATGCCTTTAACCAAACCTTTGGCATACAGGCAGAGATTCAGTTGAATTACGGAGAAACCTATACTCATGATAATAAAAGCTTTACAAATAAAACCAGTGTTTTGGGTGAAGCAGATTTTTATCCAAGGTATCAATTCCCGTTGGGGTTAGGGTTGGGATACATGCTTTCATCAACACCCGAAACATCAATGAAAAGCGGAGATTATATTAGCCTTGGTATTTTTAAGTTAGCCTATACAGGCTCGCCTGATTACGACTTAGGATTGGAATTTATGACCTACAAACTAAAGCTTTACGAAGAAATTAAAGATCCGTTTGTTACCCAGGTAATATTCTCATTTAAGTTTTATTTTTAATCTGCTTTTGGTATGAAAAAGGTATCAGTAATTTTAATTGTTGCGCTTGTTTTAATTTTCACCCCGATATTTCTTAACGCAAAACCTATACAGAACACGCAAGCCGACTCGTTAACATTTAGTCAGAAAATTGATAGGGCATTTACCCCTTTCTCGAAAGCGTTGGGTGATGTTTTGTTTTTCGATCCTTTTACCGCAATTGGCATTTATGATGATCAGGTTTATGATAGTAATGGCAAACCTGTATTAAACGAAAAAAATCAACCGGTAAAGGCTCCCTTACGGTTAATTGTTCTTTGGCTGCTTGCCGGAGGTATATTTTTTACAATCTATTTAAAATTTATCGGGCTGCGGGGTATAAAACATGCCATAGATATTTTAAGGGGTAAGTACGCTAAAAAGGGATTAAAGGGCGAAGTAAAACCCTATCAATCGGTAACAACAGCACTTTCGGCAACAGTGGGTATGGGTAACATTGCCGGTGTTGCGCTTGCCATAGGAATTGGTGGCCCGGGCGCAACCTTTTGGATGATTATAGCAGGCTTGCTAGGCATGTCGCTTAAATTTGCCGAGTGCACGCTTGGCATTAAATATCGAAAATACAATAAAGACGGTTCGGTGTCAGGCGGCCCCATGTACTACCTTAAACGAGGCCTGGAAAAAAGAGGTAAAGCCATGGGCAAATTTGGTATTTTTCTGGCTTTTTTGTTTGCCCTAACGGTGATGGGAGGTTCAATTGGCGGCGGCAACATGCTGCAAGCCAATCAGGCTTTTAACCAGCTGGTATATTTCTTCCCCGGCATTCAACATTATGGCGCAATTTACGGTGTTTTTCTTGCTCTGTTGGTAGGTGCGGTTATCATAGGCGGCATTAAAAGTATTGGTAAAGTTACCGAAAAAATTGTTCCCCTTATGGCAGGAATATACATAACGGCAGCACTAATAATAATAGGTATTAATTTCCATAATACCGGCCATGCCCTTTGGCTCATATTCCACAATGCGTTTGAGCCTGATGCCATAAAAGGCGGAATAATCGGTGTAATGATTTATGGCATTCAACGTGGTGCCTTTTCCAACGAAGCGGGTATGGGCAGCGCTGCAATCGCTCATTCGGCATCACAAAACAATGAGCCTGTTAGTGAAGGAATCGTAGCATCTCTTGAACCCTTTATTGATACCGTGGTAATTTGCACTATGACCGCCCTCGTGCTTATTTTTACCGGCTTTTCCGAAAATACTCAGGGACTTGAAGGAGTACAACTAACTTCGGCAGCCTTTGCCTCGATAATTTCGTGGTTTCCTTATGTATTGCTGGTTGCCGTAACTCTTTTTGCCTTTTCAACCATAATCTCCTGGTCGTATTACGGCTTAAAAGGGTTTGATTATCTGTTTGGCGGATGGGGCGAAAAGTTGTTTGGCTCACGAAAGGTTACCAACATTATTTTTCAATTGTTGTTTTTGCTGTTTGTAATCATTGGTGCTTCCACCGATATTTTAACGGTGATGGAGTTTTCGGATATGATGATTCTTGTGATGGCCATTCCTAACATTCTGGGACTACTAATTATGGCACCCGAAATAAAAAGCGATTTAAACGATTACTGGCGAAGATTAAAATCGGGTGAGATAAAAAAACAACACAATTAACTCAAAATCTTAGTCTGTTTACTGGGGCAAAAAATATTTTTAAGTATCCCCTATCTGGTCTGATTCTGAATTAACAATACGACCTGTTTTTTCTACTGTATTTTCCACTTCAGTTTTGGATATTATCTACTTTTGTGAATTATTTAACAATAAAGAAAAAGAAGAAAAAT